>URRG01000357.1 GCA_900550095.1 uncultured Oscillospiraceae bacterium | reverse complement strand
CCTTTTTGGAAGATCAGTCTTCCCCGTAATGCCCCAAGGTGCCCAGATTCTGCGCCTTCAGATATGCATTGATGAAGCCGTCTATATCGCCATCCATAACAGCGTTGATATTGCCGTTTTCAAAGCCGGTCCGGTGATCCTTCGCCAGCGTATACGGCATAAAGACATAGGAACGGATCTGGCTGCCCCATGCGATCTCCTTCTGATCGCCTTTGATGTCCTCGATACGCTCCAGGTGCTCCCGCTCCTTGATCTCCATGAGCCTGGATTTCAGCATGCGCATGGCCACTTCCTTATTCTGGAACTGGCTTCTCTCCACCTGGCAGGCTACCACGATCCCCGTGGGTATATGGGTCAGGCGCACCGCGGAGGATGTTTTGTTGACCTTCTGGCCGCCTGCCCCGCTGGCACGGTATACATCCATTTTGATGTCCTCAGGATTGATCTCCACTTCCACGGTATCGTCGATCTCAGGCATGACCTCAATGGAAGCAAAGGACGTATGCCTTCTGCCGGAAGCGTCAAAGGGAGAAACCCTCACCAGCCGGTGAACGCCGTTTTCACTTTTCAGGAAACCATAGGCGTTCTCCCCTTCGATTAAAATGCTGGCGCTCTTGAGACCGGCCTCTTCGCCGTCCAAATAATCCAGGGTCGTCACCTTATAGGAATGGCGCTCCGCCCACCGGTTATACATACGGTAAAGCATTTCGGCCCAGTCCTGCGCTTCCGTCCCGCCCGCGCCTGCATGGAAGGTAAGAATGGCGTTTTTGCCGTCGTATTCCCCCTGCAGAAGAGTGGAAAGGCGCTGCGCTTCCAGGCTTTCTTCGATTTTAAAAAGTTCCGCCTGCGCCTCCGGCAGCAAGGTCAGATCTCCCTCCTCGTCCGCAAGCTCGATAAGAGCCATAGCATCCCCATAGGCGGCCTTCAGCTTCTCATAAGCCTCTATTTTATTTTTCAGCATGCTGGACCGCTGCAGAATCTTCTGGGATTTCTCCATATCGTCCCAAAAACCCGGCTCAGAGGCCTTCATATCCAATTCCGCCGCCTCGTTCGCCATGGCCTTCAGCCCCAAAGCCTCCGCAAGATCGCGGATCTCCGGCTCCAGGCCCTCCAATTCCAAACGCAATTCCTCAAACTGAAGCATAGATTCACAAGCCTTTCTGCGCTGCTGCCAGCGCGTAAAATCTAAAAAGTCAGCATTCTCTTAACCTAAAAAGTATACTGGATTTTTGGGAAATTGTAAAGAAAAAGCCGTCCCTTTTTTGAAAATCCCGCAAATTTTATGAATGGGATGAAAACTTATCTCATACAGGATTGCAGTTTGCGAAAAAAAAGGATACAATGTAGAGCAAAGAGTTGCATCGTTTATAGATTTGGAGGACCTTACACCATGGATTATACCGGTATAAAATGCCCTGTGTGTGAAAAGCCGTTCACAAAACAGGACGATGTAGTGGTTTGCCCGGAGTGCGGCGCTCCCTATCACCGGGAATGCTACCAAAAGGCGGGCCGCTGCATTTTTGAGGAAAAGCACGAAAAGGGCGAGAGCTGGCAGCCTCCCAAGGAGGAGGCGGCTTCCGGCGCAGCGGAGGAGGAAACCCGCCGCTGCCCCCGCTGCGGCAGGGAAAACAGCCGCTACTCCCTTTTCTGCGATCACTGCGGAATGTCCCTTTCAGACGAACCGCCTGTAGGACCGCAGAACAACTACGGCCAATTTCGGGACGAACCTCCCCGGCAGGGGCCTCCGCCCGGCCAGGCCCCCGGCGGGTTCCCTCAGGGCTCTTTTTTTGGGGGCGTTCCTTTTGTTCTGGATCCCATGGGAGGCGTCAATCCCAGCGAACAGATCGACGACGTCCCCGCAGGAGAGGTCGCCAAGCTGGTGCAGAATAACACGACCTATTACCTGCCCGTCTTCATGAATTACAAGCGCAACCACAGGAACCGCTTCAATTTCTGTGCCTTCTTCTGCACAGGAGGATGGTTTCTGTATCGGAAGCAGTATAAATGGGGCGCCATCCTTACGGGAATCATGGTTCTCATCTATAGTTTTTCCACATATTTTTCCTATGCCTCCCAGGATATTCTTCTGAATCTCATGAGCCAGGCCGGATTCAGCGACACCATGAGTCTCCTTTCCGCCGGGCAGCCCTACGACAAGCTCCGGGAGCTGCTTCTTCAGCAGCCCTTCTGGACACAGATAACCATATTTCTTCCGCACATTCTGGGGCTTCTGCAGTTTGTCGTCATGATCATAGTGGGCTTCAACGCCAATAAAATGTATCTCAGGCACTGTGTGCGCAAAATCCGGAGGATCCATGAGCTCTGCCCTGCGCCTGAAGAAAGAGCTGTCCAGCTGCAGAATCAGGGAGGCGTCAATACGGCAATCGCCGTTTGCATGCTTATATGCTATATGATCCTCTCCTTTTTGCCGAATCTGTTCATTTAGAAAGCACCTAAAAACGCCGGTTTGCGTGAAGGAAAATACGTATTGACTTTCCCAAAACATGCTGATATAATTAGCCTGTTAAGCCATTCATGGCTTTTTATCCTTGCTCTGGAATAAATCCAGGGCCTAAAGTCCAAAAGGAGGTGCAATTATGCCGGATATCAAGCATTCTTATGAGACCGTATTCATCCTTTCCACAAAGGTGGGTGAAGAGGGGATCGCCGCACTGGTCGAGAAGTTCAAGGCTCTTATCGCCGCGAACGGGACGGTCGACGCCGTTGACGAATGGGGCAAGCGCAGGCTCGCCTATGAGATCAACAAGGAGACCGAGGGGTATTACACCCTGATCAGCTTCACCAGCGCTCCTTCCTTTACCGCTGAGCTTGACAGAATCTACAAGATCACCGACGGTGTTCTTCGTTCTCTGATCATCAAAAAGGAAGCCTGAGCGGATTTTCTGCCAGAGAAAACCGAAAGAGAGTGATTTAAATGCTCAATGTTGCTGTTTTGATGGGCCGCCTTGTAGCAGACCCGGAATTGAGGCATACTGCCAATGATATTTCCGTTACCAGCTTCACCGTTGCAGTGGATCGTTCCTATGTAAAGGCGGGAGCTGACCGGCAGGCTGATTTTATCGATGTGGTCGCATGGCGCAATACGGCTGATTTTGTG
>URRG01000356.1 GCA_900550095.1 uncultured Oscillospiraceae bacterium | reverse complement strand
CAGCCGCACAGCGTCCACAAAAGAGATAATATTGCTTTCCTGTTTTGGGGTGGCAGTCAGGTTAAACACAAAGCAGGGATTGAAGTTTTTCAGCATTTCCACGCTCAAATCTGAGGCCGCATGGTGGCTCTCGTCCACGATAACCACCGGATTGAAACAGCGGATCACCTGAATCAGCGCCGTTTCATCGGTATTTGCCAACAGAACAGAAGGATCGTTCATCCACTTTGCAAACTCAGCTAGATAACCGTTTTGCTGATAAGCTTTTCGGCCCTCTTTTTTGCTGGTGCGGAAGGAATCGTAGCTGAGGACAAACACGGAAAGCTGCTCGGAAACGTCAGAAGGAGTAAACCTTTGCCCCACAAGGGCCTGCTCCTTGGAATATACCTGCACCCGCCCGCCAAAATCTGCGTCCAGCCGCTGGCGGTAGGGATGATCGGCGTTTGCCAGCGCCTTTAAGGTCTGGGTCAAAATAGCTTCGGAAGGCACCAGCCACACCGCGGCTTTTACCCTTCGCTGAGGTATGGCGTCAAAGACCGTGCGGAGAGAACCGGCGGCGATATAGGTTTTGCCGCCGCCGGTGGGCACCTTGGCGCACACATTAGGCACGCCGGGAAGCACATCCACATAAGCCGGCATGCCGCCGAACCCCACCGGAACATTCTTTTCGTTCCACAGGGCCCGATACGCCTTTGCAGGGCTCTGCAGATCCACTACAAGCTCCAGATACCGCGCAAGATCGGCAATAACCTCTTTCTGATACGGTTTCAGTTCCATTTCTTCACGCTCCTTTACAGCCGGGCGATATCCCGGGGGATTTTCTTAAACGTGATAGTATAACGGCGCAGCGCCTCCTGCGGGAGAGCGCACAGATCGGCATAGATGGTGTAGCCCTCGGCTTTTGTCTGAACGGTAGCCAAAAAGGCATGGTCCAGTGTGGTGACGCTTTCCCGCTCATAGTAGAAGTAATAGGCGGTGTTGCGGCACAGGCCCATAAAATAAGGCTCGTCTCTGGATTGTTCAGCGGACAGGGGTTCTTTGGTCTCCATGTAATAGACATATTCGCGTATTTTCTGCACGCCCACTTCTTCGTTGAGATTTCCGTCCGGCAGAAGAAGCATGGGGCCCAGCTCATAGTAGCTGAAACTGCCGCCGGTGCCCTCCACGGTCTTTTTGCCCTCTCCATAACCGCTGATTACCCGCTTGACACGCTCGGCGGTAATACTGTCGGCGTAGTCCATCATTTCCACAAGGATAAATTTACGGTTGCCGCCGTCGGCCTTGTTCATGTTGAGCACAGCGTGGGCGGTAGTGCCGGAACCGGCGAAAGAGTCGAGGACAAGGTCATTCGGGTCGGTCGCAATTTGAAGAATCCTTTTGATTAAACGGGTGGGTTTTGGCGTATCGAAAGAGTCGGCATCACCTAGAACTGTGATTATTTCTTTCTTTGCTTCATCGGTATGGCCTACTTCGTCATGAGGCCACCATGTCCAAGGGACCATCCCCTCTACCTCCGATAGATAACGAATGATGCTTGGTTGGGAATCGCCCTTTTTTCCAAAATATATGCGGCCAGCTGTAAGCAACTTTTTGTACTCTGATTCTACAGTACTCCAGCAACGCCCTTGCGGAGGATAACACACCTTTCCGCTAGGTGTTGTGATTGGATACATTTGATTAGGCCGATAGCCTTGTGCCGTCATTGGAACGGCACGCCAACGCCCTTTTGGGTCATCATTGGGGTTTTTATATACTTTTGCAGAATTTTCATCAAATTCAACTCTATGACGAATGGTCTTAAAAACTTCTACATCAGAAGCATAAACCAAGATATACTCATGTGCATCACCAATGGCCCCTCTATTTTCCCTAGAATAGCGTTTTTGCCAAACAATAGTCGCAACATGATGATTGCCACCAAATATCTCGTTGCAAATAAGTTTTAAATTTGAAAACTCATTCTCATCAATAGAAATAAAAATAGATCCGTCAGTCGGGTGTAACAGTCGCTGCAACAATTTCAAGCGAGGATACATCATGCACAGCCACTTATCATGCCGGGAAAGATCCTCGCCTTCTTTGCCAACCACTTCACCCAGCCATTTTTTGATCTTAGGGTCATTGACGTTGTCGTTGTACACCCAGCCCTCGTTGCCGGTGTTGTAGGGGGGATCAATATAGATACACTTCACCTTTCCCTCATACCGGGGCAGCAAAGCCTTCAGCGCCTCCAGATTGTCGCCGTGGATAATCATGTTTTCACTGCCGTTGTCCCCGGCATGCCGCCCGGCTTCGTCACAGCTGTACCGGCGTTCCAGCACCCGGTACGGCACCTCCTGATGATGGTTCACCACTTTATCTTTTCCAATCCATTCAAGAGACGGCATTGTCGTTCCTCCAAAAATATCGTAATTCTTCCGCTTCCCCGTATCTTACCATGTATTCCAGACCCATAAAGCGATTTCTTTTCGTATTCAGTATACCAGCCCCGGAAAACCCAGGCAAGACAATCCGTGTCCCGCTGCCGGAAATGTTCTGAAACAAGCTGAGATAAAATAATACATCCGAACCTACTGCCAACCGGCACAAGGTTCGGATGTATGTGTAATGGTGGAGCATAGCGGGATCGAACCGCTGACCTCTACACTGCCAGTGTAGCGCTCTCCCAGCTGAGCTAATGCCCCATTTTCTATTTTCTTTTACACTGTCGCTGACAGCTTTGATATAATAGCATATATTATTTTATAAATCAAGGGGTTTTTCCAAATTTTTTAATTTTTTTCTTGTCTTGTCTCCTGTATCCGGTACTATTCGGTCAAATAAGCTCTTTCGATTGATTCCTTCAGCGCCTTGCGCTACAATAAAAAATACAATATCAGACCGGAAGAGCGTTCCGGCTGAAAGGAGGATGTATTATAATGGCAGAAAACGAGCCCCTGGCAAAGGTGATCGACCCTGTCCGGGCAGATTTTGAAAAAGAGGGTCTTGTCTACCGGGAAAACGTAGTATATGGAAACGAAAGCTCCCGCCAGGTTTTGGACTGCTTTTATCCCAGAGAAAACAACGGCTCCATGCCCGCAGTGATCTGGATCCATGGGGGCGGCTGGTCCGACGAAAATC
>URRG01000355.1 GCA_900550095.1 uncultured Oscillospiraceae bacterium | reverse complement strand
TGGTCGATCCCGATATGATGTCCTCCATGCCCAAGGGCCTGACCGCTGCCACCGGCATGGATGCTCTGACCCACGCCATCGAGGGTTACATTACCAAGGGAGCCTGGGAACTGACCGACATGCTCCATATCAAGGCTATCGCTATGATCGCAAAGAATCTGCGGGCTTCTGTGGCGGGCGACCCTGAGGCCAGGGAACAGATGGCCATTGCCCAGTATATCGCAGGCATGGGCTTTTCCAATGTGGGGCTTGGCATCGTGCACAGCATGGCCCATCCCCTCAGCGCTATGTATGACACTCCCCACGGTGTGGCCTGCGCCACTATCCTGCCTTATGTGCTGGAATATAATGCCTCTGTGACCGGCGAACGGTATAAGGATATAGCCGTTGCCATGGGAGTGGAGGGCGTTGAAAAGATGACGCAGGAAGAATACCGGAAGGCGGCGGTGGATGCTGTCCGTCAGTTGGGCGCCGACGTGGGCATTCCCCAGAAGGTCAGTGAAGTGGGCGTGAAAGAAGAGGACATCGACTTCCTGGCGGATTCCGCCATGGCGGACGCCTGCACCCCCGGCAATCCCAAGGATCCCACAAAGGAAGACATTGTGGCTCTTTACCGTTCCATGATGTAATGCAGAAGGCTGGATTTTAGAGCTTACTGTCCGGGTGTTTTTTCAATCACTGCTGTCCCGCAGCATAAGCTGCGGGCAGAGGGAAAAGAGGCCGGGCTCCTTTTCAGGGGCCCGGTTTTTATATGTGCAGGAGGAGTGAAGAAAAGAAATTTGAGATATAGTTATTGACATAAGCCGATAATCAGAGCTATGATAATAGAGAAAAATTTGGATGTTGATCCAGGAAAGAAGGAGTTTGTATGAAAAAGAATGTACCGGTTTCCCCCTGCCTGCAGCCGGCTCCCAATGTGCTGGTGTCCTGCCGGAATGCCAAAGGAGAAAACAATGCGTTGGCGGTAGCGTATTGCTGCAACTGCAGCTTTGATCCCCCTATGGTGATGGTGGGAATCGTTCCCTCCCGGCATTCTTATGCCATGGTGAAGGAATCAGGCTGCTTTGTGGTGAATTTGGTGCCGAAGGCCTATAGGGATACATATATGTATCTGGGAAGCCGCAGCGGCAGGGATGAGGATAAGCTCAAGGCCAAAAATGTCCGTCTGGCGGAAGGAGAAAAGGTCAACGCTCCCATTCTTTCTGATTGCCCGGTTAATATTGAATGCACGGTTGTGGATTCCATCCGCACGGGCTCTCATGAGATGTTTGTGGGCAAAATTGAAGCTGTGCATGCCGACACTGAGGCGCTGAATGAAAAAGGGGAGATTGATTTTTCCAAATTGGATTTGCTTTAATTGTAAGAATGCCTGAGTTGGTTTCGCTTATATTCTTGTATTTCAGAAGAATATGGGGAAACTGAATGGAACAGCTCGAAAAGAGGCCTTTGCGGTTATGCGCGGGGCCTCTTTTACGTATGCAAGTGTGGCAGGAATTCTGCAGCTTATGGAGGAGATTTTCCGAAAGGTTTTGCAGAATTTTCCTTGTGGTTTCCCTGCGCCAGACTTATAATAAGGCTGAAATGATAGAAAGCAAGGGGAGCCGCGGAGCCGGACGCGTGCATAGGGCAGAGGCCTGTGCCGGTATGCAATCCTATACGTTTTACCCCCGGAAGGCATCAGGCCCCCTTTGGGAAAGGAGACTGTATGAAACGGCTGGACGTAAATGGAATCTGGGAGCTTTCCTGCGGAGAGACAAAAGAGCTGAACTGCAGCGGAACCATCCCCGGCTCTGTATATTCCTTTCTGATGGATGCAGGAAAGATGGAGGATCCCTACTTTCGGGATAATGAATTGAAGGCTCTGAAGCTCATGGATCAGGATTTTTGCTTTTCCCGGAAGATAGAGGTTCCCGGGGAGTTTCTTCGTGGATGCAGGCGGATTCTGCTGCATTTTGACGGCCTGGATACCATCTGCCGGATAGAGGTAAATGGCCGGCAGACTGGAAAGGCCTTTAACATGCACCGGATCTGGGAATATGATGTAACGGATCTTCTCCAGGAAGGGGAAAACATCCTCTGTGTGTATATTTCTTCCCCGACGAAATGGATCCGGAGCGCTATGGAAGAGGATCCTATCGGCGGTTCTATTCAGGCGATGAAAGGATTCCCTCATATGCGCAAAGCGCATTGCATGTTCGGTTGGGATTGGGGCCCCCGTCTTCCCGATGCGGGAATTTACCGGGACGTGTACCTTTTGGGAGAAAACAGTTCCCGCTTAAAGGATGTCCGTATCCGCCAGCGGCATGGCGGGGGTGAAGTATTCTTTACCGTTGAGGCGGAACAGACGGGTGAGGCGGATGTGGAAATTGCCGTAACGGCTCCGGACGGAAGCCGCTTCAGCCTTATAAACGGAAGGGAGGGAGAGATCCCTTCACCAGAGCTTTGGTGGCCCAACGGGTATGGGGAGCAGCCTTTGTATACGGTATCCATCCGTCTTGTAGAAAACGGAGAAACGGCGGATACGGCAGAAAAGCGCATCGGCCTGCGGACTATGACTGTGATTCGGGAAAAGGACCAATGGGGTGAAAGCTTTGCCCAATGCGTCAACGGGGTGCGCTTTTTTGCCATGGGCGCGGATTATATACCGGAGGACAATATCCTTTCCCGAGTGACGCCCGAAAGGACTCGAAAACTTCTGGAGCAGTGCCGGGCCTGCAATTTCAATGCCGTCCGTGTGTGGGGCGGCGGCTATTACCCCGATGATTTCTTTTTTGAAATCTGCGACGAGCTGGGGCTGGTGGTATGGCAGGATTTCATGTTTGCCTGCGCCAATTACCGGCTGACGGAGGAATTTGAAGAGAATATCAAAGCGGAATTCCGGGACGTGATTCGCCGCATCCGGCACCATGCCTCTTTGGGCCTTTGGTGCGGGAACAACGAGATGGAGATGTTCCAGCTGCAGGGCGAATATGGGGGAACGCCGCGGACCCGCTCCGACTATATCCGTATGTTTGAGCATATTTTGCCGGAGATTTTGAGAAAAGAGGATCCCGATACCTTCTACTGGCCCGCTTCCCCGTCCTCCGGCGGCGGGTTCGACGAACCCAATGCACCGGAAAG
>URRG01000354.1 GCA_900550095.1 uncultured Oscillospiraceae bacterium | reverse complement strand
CGTGCGCATCCATTTTGAGCTTTGAAAGAAGCCTGCCATTCAGGCTGGTGAAGCCGAAATCCGTCAGGATCTTTTTGAACATGGAAAATCCCGCTCGAAGTCCCTCTGCTCGGAAAAAAAGCTCCCCGATGACAACTAAGAGACTCGTTCTCACCATTTGAAAAAGCCGATAGAGGAAGCTTTCCGGGTTGATATGCAGAACTGCATGAAGCCGTTTTACCGCCGGCTCTATGATATTGCCCGAAAGGATCAGCACGAAGTGATACATGCCGAAGAAAATGTAGTTCCAAGCGGAGCCGTGCCAGAGGCCGTTACAGCTCCAAACGCAGAAAAGAGCAACGGCGCCAGCCAAAAGAGGACCGAAATGATTGCCTATTTTCTTTCTAGCGGCGGAAGTCAGGGACTTCATGCATTTTGACATGGTCACAGGATAGAATATATAATCCTTGAACCATGCGCCCAGGGTAATATGCCAGCGCTTCCAGAATTCCGATATAGAACGGGAGAAAAAGGGCCTTTGGAAGTTTTCAGGTAGCTTCACACCGAAAATCTGGGCTGTACCGACGACGGCATCCATGGTGCCGGAAAAATCCATATAAAGCTGGATGGTATACAATACGGCCCCTATAGCGAGAATGCCGCCCTCATATTGACTGTAATTGGAAAAGACTTCTTTCACAAAGGGATTCAGTCTATCGGCTATAACGAGCTTTTTCATCAAACCGTAAAGGATCCGCTGCAGGCCCAACTTCAGGTTCAGGAATTCAATTCCTTTTACCTCCCAGAGCTGATGGGCCGTTTCTCTATACCGGCAGACAGGACCTTCCACAATCTGGGGAAAGAAGCTCATGAACAGCCCTAGGCGGGGAAGATTGCCATCTGCCTGGATGGCGCCCCGATATACGTCGAATAGATACGACACAGCCTGCAGGGTGTAAAAGGAGATCCCGATGGGCAATATGAATTGAGGCACTTCCAGCTGAAGGGGGATGTGCAGGTGTGAAAGGAGCGTATTGATATTGGTAGTGAAGAAGGGCGAATATTTCAGCACAAGCAGTACGCCGATGTGGAGGGCTGCCGCGAACAGCAGGATAAGCCGCTGCCGTCTCTGAAATTCCTTTTTTACAGCCTTTCGCTCTTGCCTCGGAACGGCCTTTGCAAGCTCGTCCCGCTCTCTTTGGAGCCTGTCCAGCCAAAGGCCGAAATAGTGGATGGAAAGGGTGGAAAGGAGCAGATACACTACCAGCTTCCCGCTGATCAGCCAGAAAAAGCTATAGCTGGCCGCCAGCAGGAAATACCTTCGGAAGCGCTGGGGCAGTATGCTGTAGATAAGAAGGGAAAGAGGCAGGAACCCCCCAAGATATAGGAGAGAAAAATACGAGGTCATGGCAGAACCCCTGCCTGCCAGCAGCAGGGAGGAAAAGGACATCTTATTCCTCCTCCTGCAGGCGCTGGATCATACTCCACAGAGCATTTGCCGAGTTGAAATTTTTGGGGACGATTTCCACTGCCGGAATGGTTATGTCATATTCTTCCTCCAGTTCCGCCACCAGGGATATGATGGAGAGGGAATCCAGATAATGCCCGTCGATAAGGTTTTCACAGTCTCTGTAGTTTACGTCCGGCTGGATGTCCTTAAGAATTTCGATCAGTTTTTCCATTTTCAAAACTTCCTTTCATAATTGGGTGTGTTGAGCAGAGAGGTCTCAAAGGAACCTCGTGCCTCCACGATATCTCCGTTTTCCTGAAGAAGGTATATGCTTGGAAGATCGCGGCTCAAAAAGAGGGAGATGCCCTCCGTCATGCAGTAGGCTCCGGTGTTCAGAAAGCATAGTGTGTCCCCCTCCTGCACCTGGGGCAGTGTCGCCTGCTTAACGAGAATATCGTTCATGGAGCACAGGGAACCGCAGATATTCCACTGGCCTGCTGGGGGAGCGCTTTCCTTACCCACCACGTGGAAGGCAGGCTGTTTCATTGCCATATGCTGGCCGTAATAGACCAGGTGGTGCATACCGCCGTCTGTAAGCAGGTAATTTTGGCCGCCGTTCTGTTTTATATCCACGATATGGGTGTAATAGCGGCCACAAGATGCGGCGATGCTTCTGCCCAGCTCCAGTATGATTTTCGGCCGCCCGTCCAGTGAGAGTAGGGCATCGGAAAGAGCCTGGAACAACTCCTCTTCGTGGCAGGAATCCGCCGGAAAATAGGAGACGGGGAAGCCAGGGCCGTATTCCAGTTCCCGGGCCTCATACCCGTATTCATCCTTCAGGCGCTGCAGGAGCGCCCCCAGCCGCCTGATTTCACGTGCAAGCTTTTTGGCAGAAGTCTTCTGTGTCCCCGAGAAAAACTGGATCCCCAGTATTTCGATCCGGGGGAAAGCATCCCGGTGGGAAATGATTTTTTCTATATCCGCTTCGTTTATCCCAAACTGACTTTCGTTGGTAAGGCGGAGCAGCAGGGGGATGCGGCCCCGCTTGGCGGGCGTTTTGCAGAAAAGCTCATACTGCTGCATGGATTCCACGGTGAAAATACCCTTGAAACCGGCGTCCGCAAGGAGGCCTTCTATGAAAGATGGGGTCTTATATACGCCGGAGATGACGATTTTTTCACTGGGGATTTTCAGTGCGGCGCATATATCCGCTTCGCCGGGGGAACAGACCTCAAAACGGTCTACTTTTTCTGCCAGCTCACGGATAATGAAGGTATTGGCCTTGACAGCATAGCAGAGTGAAACGAAGCTGGGAATCCGGTCTCTCAGATGACAGATGCGTTTCTTGAGAATGGTTGTGTCAAAGGTGTAAAAAGCAGTGCTGGATTTTTCCAGCAGCATCTCTATGGGTTTTTTCAGCATTTCTTACCTCCTGTTGTTTCCCTATGCTTCTTCCAGTCTCTTCCGGTCGATCTTGCCGTTTTTCGTCAGCGGCATGCGATCAATTTTCCGCAGAAGCCCCGGTATCATAAAGGCCGGCAGACTTTCCCGCAGAAGGGTGTGGAGCTTCTCCTTTTCAATGGAACCCACATAGTATCCCTTCAGCCTGGAATGCTTTTCATCGAAGATGCAGCAGCTTCGTTCCACGCCTTCTACAGCGGCCATGGCGCGTTCGATTTCTTCCAGCTCGATGCGGTGCCCCA
>URRG01000353.1 GCA_900550095.1 uncultured Oscillospiraceae bacterium | reverse complement strand
GTCCCTGCAATCCCTCCATAGGGGGCACGGCTAAGGGACACCTTGTCCGTGAAATAGACGCCCTGGGCGGCGAGATGGGCCGGGCGGCTGACGCCTGCATGCTGCAGAGCCGGATGCTGAACAAGGGCAAGGGTCCCGCCGTCCATTCCCTGCGGGCGCAGATAGACCGGCGGGCCTATTCCGAGTATATGAAGCATGTCCTGGAGCTGCAGCCCGGCCTTGAGATGAAACAGGCGGAAATAGTGGATCTGGAAAGGCTGTCGGATGGAAAATGGCGTCTTACCACCCGTCTGGAGGCCCAGTATACGGCGGGGGCGGTTATCCTCGCAACAGGTACTTTTTTGGGAGGGCGCATCTATGTGGGGGATGTTTCCTATGAAAGCGGGCCGGACGGCCTTTTCCCCGCGGGCTTTCTGAGCGAGCCCCTCCGGCGGCTGGGCCTGCGCCTGCGCCGGTTCAAGACCGGGACGCCCGCCCGGGTGCTGCGTTCCAGCATCGACTTCACCCATTTGGAAAAACAGGAGGGGGACGATCCTGTGATCCCCTTCTCATACGATACTGCGGCCCCGAAAGAGAACACGGAGCCCTGCTATATCTCCTGGACAAATGAGGAGACCAAACGCATTATTCTGGAAAATATCCACAGATCTCCCCTTTACGGCGGGAAGATCGAGGGGGTGGGCCCCCGTTACTGCCCCAGCATAGAGGATAAGGTCGTCCGTTTTGCGGATAAGCCCCGGCATCAGCTTTTTATCGAACCCTGCGGGGCCAACACAGAGGAGATGTACCTTCAGGGAATGAGCAGCAGCCTGCCGGAGGACGTGCAGATCGCCTTTTATCATACTATTCCCGGTTTGGAAAAGGTGCAGATCATGCGCTCCGCCTATGCTATCGAATATGACTGCGTGGATCCCACCCAGATGGACAGCGCCCTGGAATTTCAGGATCTGCCCGGCCTGTATGGAGCGGGGCAGTTCAACGGCAGTTCCGGCTATGAAGAGGCCGCGGCCCAGGGGCTTGTGGCGGGAGTCAACGCCGCGCTGAAGCTCAAGGGGAAGCCCCCTCTGCTTTTGGATAGGGCGGGCTCCTATATCGGCACCCTGGTGGATGATCTTATCACCAAGGGGGTCATGGATCCCTATCGGATGATGACGTCCCGGAGCGAATACAGGCTCGTGCTTCGGCAGGATAATGCCGACGAGCGCCTGACGCCCATTGGCCGGGAGCTGGGATTGATATCCGACAGGCGATGGAAGCAATTTCAGGAAAAGGAGCAGGCCAAGAAACGGGAGAAGGAAAGGGCTCTGAAGACGGTTCTTTCCCCTTCTGGTGAGCTGAACGAACTGCTTGTTTCACGTGGAACATCGCCCGTTTCCACAGGGGTGCGGCTGGCGGATCTGCTCAAGAGGCCGGAATTGAACTATCAGGTTCTTTCTCCTTTTGATCCGGAAAGGCCCTCTTATTCGGAGGCTGTCTTTGAAAATGTGGAAATCGAGCTGAAGTATGAAGGATATATCCGCAGGCAGAAGGCCGATATAGCAGAAATGCGCCGCCTGGAGGAAAAAGCTCTTCCCCATGATATGGATTACGGGGAGATCACGGGCCTTCGGGCCGAGGCGCAGGAAAAGCTAAACCGCATACGCCCCGGAAACGTTGGGCAGGCGTCCCGTATCAGCGGCGTCAGTCCGGCGGATGTATCCGTTCTGCTCATATGGCTGGCAAAACAGGCGGGGGAACCGCTGCATCCTTCCCGGCATACATAAGTAAGCACAGTAAGCAGTACGTAGTAAAGCAGTAAGCATAGGAAACACAGTAAGCAGAATAAACGGCGTATACGGAGAAAAGGGCTGTAAAATGATGTCTGAGCTGCCGAGCCGCTTATGCCGGCTGAGCCGGCTGTGTATGCTGTGCGTTGCGTAGTGCGTACTGCGTGCATGGAGCCGCGGAACTTTGATCTGTAACTGTGTGACCGCAGGGCCTGCGGATACGCTGAGATATGTCAATATGCAGGTATGCAGGTTTGAAGAGGGATGAAGGTATATAGACGCGAAGACATGCAGGTATGCAGGTGTGCAGGTATGCACAGGTATGCAGGCATAGGACCGCCGTTTGAAACGGCAGCGGCGGGGCTTGGAAGCGGCGAAGCTATAGATCTAAACTCTTCACAATAGAGGAAACAAGGGAAATCCCAGAAGTAACAAAAACAGCAAACGGTGCGTCGGATATGGAGGGGAAAACCACGGTATGAGGGAAGAGGCAAACTATTCGGATAAGAATGCTGTGCATATAATAGAGGCGGGAGCGGATGCCGGAACGGAGGCAGATATGTTTTTGGATAATCAGAATGAAACCGCAGAGCCTGCGGAGGATATACGGCCCTATCTGCAGCGGCTTTTTCAGGAGGCGGGCATTTCCTGCGGCGAACGGCAGGCGGACCAGCTGCAGCGGTATTTGGAGCTGCTGCGCGAATGGAATGGAAAAATGAACCTGACGGCCATAACGGAGCCCAAGGAGGCGGCGGTAAAGCATTTTTTGGACAGCGCCCTGCTTCTTCGGTATCTGGATGAGAGTGTTTCCGCACTGGAGAGAGAGGGCGGAAGCGCCGGGCTTCCGCTTCGTGTGATCGACGTGGGAACGGGAGCAGGATTCCCCGGACTGGTTTTGAAGATCCTGCGGCCCGACATACGCCTTACCTTGCTCGACAGTCTCAGAAAGCGCCTCCTTTTTCTGGAAGAGGTCTGCCGCGAGCTGGGGGTGGAGGCGGAAACCGTCCATGCCCGGGCGGAGGAGGGCGGAAGAAGGCCGCAGTTGCGCTGCTCGTTCGACGCAGCCGTAGCCCGGGCGGTGGCTCCTATGAATCTTCTGACGGAATACTGTATGCCTTTTGTAAGAATGGGAGGCTCATTTTTTGCCATGAAGGGCCCCAACGGAAAACGAGAGCTGGAGGAGGCCCGCTGTGCTGTAGGCCAGCTGGGGGGCAGAGTCGCCCGGACTATAGAATACGATCTCCCCGGCGGGGACAGGAGGAGTATTTCGGAGATCCGGCGGGTAAAACCGCTTTCCGATGTATATCCGCGGCCTGCGGCCAAGATCAAGAAAAAACCTCTCTGAATACATTCGGTTTTCAAGCATGTCAAAAAATGCGGCGCGGGA
>URRG01000352.1 GCA_900550095.1 uncultured Oscillospiraceae bacterium | reverse complement strand
CTGTAAATACCGGCCTCCTTATCCAGTACGCCGCCGTTGTCGCAGGTGCCTCCCACGTAGTCCATTTTCTTATAGACGCTTCCATAGCTGAATTCTCCGGCCTTCAGCGCCGTTTCCCTATACCGTATGTCCCCCGTAACAAGATACAGCTGCACCAGGAAACGAATGGCGCTGACAGTCATCCCTTTCGTGGAGTCGAACACGCTCTCGTCCGTATTATAGGCCCGGTACCAGGAACCGTCTTCGTTCTGATGCTTCACAAGCCATTCCGCCGTCTGCGTACAGAAGCGGAGCCAAGACGCCTGCTCCTCCCCCTGTTTTTTCAGATAAGCGTAGGCGTCTATGATATTTTCCATGCCGTCGCTGAGCATGCGGATCCACACAGGATGCTCCATCCGGAAGCGGGGCGGATCCAAAACGAACCAGACATTCGGCAGGCCGATCTCCATCATGGAGCTGTTCACCCAGAAATCGATGACGTTTTTTCCCTTCTGCACCAGGTCGGGCCTGTTAAAGCGCTTTCCATAGCGGATAAACATATGCCCCATGCCGGGCTGCTGACCCACAAAGCCGAATTGATGCATCACATCCGTGATCTCCCCGCCGGGCAGGTCCCACGCACCCGGAAACCCCCATTCTCCCTCTGTCCAGGAACGGCAGAAGGGATCCAGAAAATCCACTACCGCCTTCAGGAGCTCCTTATTATCCACCTTGGCCACTGGAAAATGGAACACTTCGTCAAAATATCTCCAGGTATCCCGCATCATGCTCTGAAAATCCGGTTTTCTTGCAGGCAGAACGATCACGCCGTATTCCTGGGTGAACCCTTCCTGCGCAGGATGCATCTGCCGTATGATCTCCGGCGAGGGGAACAAGAGCTCCATGAGGCTCTTTCCGCCCGCCCTCGGGCTGAACATCCGCGGGCTTCCGGCCTCCGTTCCGGGATAGACGTAATCCAGAGAAAGCCCGCCGGGCCTTCCAAATCCCAGTGAACCCACAGAATAATCCGGGCTGGAATGGTACACCCGGCTGGGCTGGCTGCCATCCCAGGGCTTTATGTCCGCCTTTGGCCGGCAAAGGGCCAGCATATCGCCCGTAAGACGGTCCTGCATGGAAAGGAAGGGAAGCGCAAAGCGCGTTTCATTGTACCAGTGATAATCAAGGCTCAAATCGCAGCCCATGAAGAAATCCGGCGCCTTTTTATTCTGCTGATACCAGGCGCCGGGGCCGAAAAAGTCAAAATTTCCCGGCTCAGTATGCGTTTGCATCACAAATGAAATCCGCGAAAAAAAGCCCTGATCGTCGGTGGCTTTTTCTACTGTTACCTTTCTTTGAAACAAGAAAGACGCCCCATCCTCCCTTGGGCGCACCGTATCCGCAAATCTATAGACAGAGCCGCTTTCCGTCTCGATCTTCCCCTTGCCTAAAAGACAATCGCCCTCCTGCTCCACTTCGCTGTAGGAGGCGGTATACCACCGATTGAAACCGCTCAGAAGGCGTATCGTCAGCCGCAGGGGGTCCTCCGTCCTGCAAAGGCAGAGAGGAATGGGGGCTTCTTTATATATACAGAAGCCGTAGACTCCTTCCATCTCACAGAACGAAAAGGCGTAGCTTCCCGCCCGAATTCCATACGTTTTCATATATACAACTCCTTTCTTTCCCGGCATCCGGGAAATCCTCATTCTGCGGCATGTTCCTTTCCCGATACCTGAAATTTCCCGGGAACACCGCGCCTGCATTTTTGAAAGCCGTACCGTTTTTCAGACGCAGAGCGTACGCGGAAAACGCCTTTCCCGTCGCCTCCCGCCACAGCGGGACTGCGATGCCTGCGCAATAAAAACGTTCCTTTTTCCCGCCGCCCGCTCGTTGCGGGGCCCTCAAAAGCCTCCATACGCTAGAATATCGTTCCGATACGGCCCGGTCCTTTCATTCCCGGCCAAGCCGTGGAGCACTCCGGGAAACCGCGGCTTCCGCACACATTATACCATCTGTATCCCGGAAAGCAAGCCGGAAAAATTCCGCTATCCTTCATGCCCGTATATCCCTTCTATCTCAAACCATCATTATTTCGGCAATTAGGAAACTGCAAAACCGCCGCATGCAAAAAGCAGGGACGGTTCGTACGCTGCCGCCCCTGCTCCAAACCAGATATACCTCCCGGCTTCGCCGCTCGGCATGGCAAAGCCCCGGTTCCTTCGGGAGGCCTTTATTTTCCAGCGCTATTCCTCCGCTTCTTCCAGCTAGCCATTCTCCCGCGGCGCTGGAGACACCGCCCTCTTTTCCCGCATAAGAAGCAGAACGCTGACGCCTGCCGCCAAAAGCTGGGAAAGGGGCACAGAAAGCCAGGTCCCCCACACGCCGGCTATTCCCGGCAGAAAAAGGAGAAGCAGCGCGAGAAATACCGGCTCCCCGTAAATCAGCGCATACGCGTATACATTTTGGCTGGTGGCATAAAAATAAGCGGTCGTCACTCTGGAGACGCATACGAAAAGATAGCCGCATATAAATATGGGCAGAAGCTGCGCCACCGCCTGCGCCGTATTCCGGGAAGCGCCGAAGAGAAGCGGCAGTTCCCCCCGAAGGAAAAAAGACCCCGCCATACACAAGAATCCTACGGCGCAGGCAAACCGGTAAGCAAGGCCGCGGAAGCCCTCTATCCGGGCTCTGTTCCCCTCTCCGTAAGAGAGGCTCAGAAGCGGCTGGCTCCCGTCGCTGACGCCCTGGAGAAGCAGCATAACCACAGCGGAAATATAGCTGATAGGCGCATAAGCGGTAACCGCCGCAGAACCCCCGTGCAGGGCAGCGCTCATATTCACCAGTATGAGCGTGATATTAGGCGAAAAGGTCAGCCCAAAGGGTGAAAGGCTGACCTGCAGGATCCTCTTCAGCAAAGAACGTCCCTCCCCCCGAAAACAAAACAGAGGGAACGTACGCCGGCAAGCGAAAAATAACAGGCAGATCAGCAAGGTCACGGCCTGCCCCGCCGCAGTGGCGACTGCAGCCCCCATCATCCCCCAGGGAAGAACCCACACAAAAAGATAATCCAGTCCAATGTTTGTAATAAAGCCGGCGATCATGGCCGTCATGGCCGCCACAGAACCACCCATATTCCGTATGAACGGCACAAGTCCTGTTCCCAGAACCTGAAATATA
>URRG01000351.1 GCA_900550095.1 uncultured Oscillospiraceae bacterium | reverse complement strand
CCAGCAGGATGATGCAGCAGTAGCCTGTGAGGAGTATTTTCATGGGGGATTGTTTTTCCAGTTTCAGAAGCCGTATCAATCGGCACACCTCTTATTCATAACTATACAGCATACTTTCACATATTGGCCCCTATTAAGAGCTGTTTATTCCTATGCAGCGCGCTTTATACCGAAGGATAAGCGTGGAAACTGTCTCCTAAATTATAGAGGAAAACTACGAACTTTCCGCGGACAATAATACCATGTTTATGCGGAAAAATCTACTCTTTCCTCTCTTTTTCATAAGATTTTCTTTATACATTAAGATAGAATAAATATTATATAAAGATAATGTAAAGAATACATAAAAAGCAAAGAAATGATTCATAAAACAGTAATCCTTTTCTTCTCAAAAATGGTATACTGTTTACAGAAGGATCTGAACAGAAATTGGAGTTAGAAAAGGGCCTCTCCTTTCAGCCGGAGGGGGCTGCTTTCGGTTTTTCCGGGGCCCGGCAGATCTTTCAAAATGAAATCAAGTAAAGGTACGATGCAGACATGAATATTATTTTTTTGCTGAAGCCTAAAAACACGGTTGCGTATGTGTATGACGTCAATACGCTCCGCCAGGGGTTGGAAAAGATGCGGGTCCACGGATATACGGCCGTCCCTGTGATCGAAAAGGACGGCACCTATGTGGGAACCGTCAGCGAAGGGGACTTTCTCTGGCATATGCTGGAGCATGGAAATACCGATATGAAAGCTCAGGAAGAATTTTACGTGAAGGATCTGCTTCGCCTGGGATGGAATCCGGCGGTAAAGGTGACGGCTACTATGGATGAGCTGCTGCTTCGGGTCATGGAGCAGAATTTTGTTCCCGTGGTGGACGACCGCAACATCTTCATTGGTATTATTACCCGAAAAGATGTGATCCAGTATTTCTGCAAAAAGGAACATGAGCGTATGGAGACTGCCCCGGGAGGAAGACATTCCCCGGCGTCCGCCCCGGCCGGAGCCGCTCAGTGAGAGTGGTCGGATATGCATACATACTCTCAATTGTTCAGAAAGCCCAGGCTATATAAGCCTGGGCTTTTCCAGCTTTCGCAAAGAGAAGGACTGCCGGAAAAGCAGTTCTTTCGTATTTTGCATTTGCCTGAGGTATAAAATGCTATCCCAGCACCTTTTTGGCGATATCGGCGCTGGCCTTGGCATCCTTGGCGTAATAATCCGCTCCGATCTCCATGGCGTATTCTTCTGTGAGCACAGCGCCTCCCACCATGATAACGCAGGGAACGGCGGCCCGCAGCTGCCGGATGGTCTCCTGCATGCTGGGGACGGTAGTGGTCATCAGAGCGCTGAGCCCCACCAGCTTGGCCCCGGTGCGGACCGTTTCTTTCACCACGGTCTCGGGCGGCACATCCCGGCCTAAATCGATGATTTCATAGCCATAGTTTTCCAGAATCACTTTTACAATGTTTTTGCCTATATCGTGAATGTCTCCCTTGACGGTGGCGAGGACAATCTTTCCCTTGGATACGGCCTCGCTTTTTTGAGAGGAGAGCTTCCGGCGGATCTCCTCGAAGCCCGCCTGAGCCGCTCCGGCGGACTGGATCAGCTGGGGCAGGAAGAGCTTACCCGCTTCGAATTCGCTTCCTACCTCGTCCAAAGCCGGGATGAGAATGGTATTGACGATCTCCATAGGGTCGGTGGAATTGAGAAGGGAGAGGGCGATCTCCCCGGCGGCCTCCTTCAGGCCGTTTTTTACCGCGTCGCGAAGGGAAAGGCCGTCCGCCGCCCCGTAAGGTTTGGGAGAAGGCGAGGCGTCTCCGGCGTGGCGCTCCACATATTGGGCACAGGCGGGATCCCTTCCATAGAGCACGTTGAAGGCGTCGATAGCGTTCATCATGGCCTTGGCATTGGGGTTCAGTATGGGAAGATCCAACCCGTGGGCCATTGCCAGCGTCAGAAAAGAGACGTTGATCAGCTCCCTTGCCGGCAGGCCGAAGGAGATATTGGAAACGCCCAGAACAGTTTTTACGCCCAGCCGGCTTTTGACCAGTTCCATGGCTTTCAACGTCTCCCGAACGCCTTCCGGCTGCACGGAAGCGGTGAGCGTCAGGCAGTCGATATACACGTCTTCTCGGGCGATCCCCAAGGAAAGGGCCCTTTCTACGATTTTCTGCGCGATTGCGAAGCGGCCTTCCGCCGTTTCCGGGATCCCGTTTTCGTCCAGCGTAAGGCCCACCACGGCGGCTCCGTATTTTTTTACCAGCGGAAGGATGCTTTCCAGAACGGCGTCTTCTCCGTTTACAGAGTTAACGATGGGCTTTCCGTTATACAGGCGGAGGGATTTTTCCAGGGCCCGGGGATTGTTGCTGTCCAGCTGGAGGGGCACGTCTACAACGCTCTGGAGCTGTTTTACCACCTCGGCCATCATTTCACATTCATCGATATCCGGCAGGCCCACGTTTACATCCAAAATGTCGGCGCCGGCTTTTACCTGCTCGATGCCCTGGTTCAGGATGTATCCGATGTTCCGGTTCCGCAGGGCCTCTTTGAAGAGCTTTTTTCCCGTGGGATTGATGCGTTCCCCGATCACGCGGACGCCGTCCGCCACGACAGTTTTACTGGCGCTGCAGAGAACGGATCTCCGCGTAAAATCCCGTTTTGCCACAGGCAGTCCTTTGTAGCTTTGGGCCAGAAGGGAAATATATTCCGGAGTGGTGCCGCAGCAGCCGCCGATCATGGATACCCCGGCTTTTACAAATTCGCCCATGGCCTCTGAAAAGTCCTGCGCCCCGATGTCGTATGCGTTGGAACTCAGATTGGGCAGCCCGGCATTGGGCTTGATGAGGACAGGAAGGCTGGTGGAGGACAGCAGCTCCCTGGCAAGGGGAAGAATCTCCCTGGGCCCCAGGGAGCAGTTGATGCCCACGGCGTCTGCGCCCAGCCCTTCAAGAGTTGCGGCCATGGCGGGAATGCTCACTCCCGTAAAGGTGCGGCCGTTGGCTTCGAAGCTCATGGTGCAGTAAACCGGCAGGGAACAGCATTCCTTGGCGGCCAGCAGGGCGGCCTTCATTTCCAGAAGATCCGTTACGGTTTCAATTACGATCAGATCTGCGCCTGCGTCCCGCCCCGCTTCCATGGATTCCCGGAATATGCTGTAAGCTTCTTC
>URRG01000350.1 GCA_900550095.1 uncultured Oscillospiraceae bacterium | reverse complement strand
GCCGCTGAACGGCCTGCGGCTGCGCTTCTGCTTTTTAGGGGATGCGCGGCTTTTTGTCTGCCCCGGCGGGCTGTCCGCCGGGATATCCCACGCTGCGGGCCTGGTACCGGGCGCCGAATCTCGGAAAGCATACGGATACGTACCAAGTCAACCCAAATTTCAACATACAAAGGAGAGATTTTAATGGCAATGAATGAAGCGCGCCTGCAGAGAGTGCTGGCCGCTATGGAGCAGGAAGGGCTCGAGCAGATCATCGTCACCTCCCGTTCCGCCGTCTTTTATCTGACCGGCGTCAGTCTGGATCCTATGGAGCGCATGCTGGCCCTGTATCTGAACAACCGGGGCGAGCGCGTCCTCTTTGGGAACAAGCTCTTCAAGCTCACGCCCATGGAAGGCCTCCGCCTCGTGGAGCATACGGACGCCGGAAACCCTGTGGCGGAGCTGGCGAAGGCGCTGCTTCCCGGCAAAATCGGCGTGGATGACAACTGGCGCGCCCAGTTTCTCATCAATCTGACGGAGCTTCGCCCGGATGTAACGCCGGTACACGGTTCTCTGCCCATGCAGCTGACCATGATGCAGAAGGATGAAACGGAGCGGGAGCTCATGCGCGTTTCCTCCAAGCTGAACGACCGCTGCATGGACAATGTGGTCAAGTCCATCAAAGGCGGCCTTACCGAGCTGGAGCTTATGGACGTGATCGTCCGCTTTTTCAAGGAAAACGGCGCTCAGACCAGCGGCTTTGCCATTGTGGCCGCCGGGGAAAACGGTTCCGACCCTCACCATGTGACGTGCCAGGATACTATAAAGGAAGGCGACGGCATTGTATTTGACATCGGCGCCCCCCTGAACGGCTACTGGAGCGATATGACCAGAACCATTTTCTATAAATCCGTTACGGAGGAACAGAAAAAAGTCTATGAGACCGTATTGGCCGCCAACCTGGCGGGAATCGCCGCCGTCAAGCCCGGCGTTCCGCTGAAGGAAATCGACGGGGCCGCCCGGAAGGTCATTGAGGAAGCGGGCTACGGCGAATACTTCATTCACCGCACAGGTCACTGCATCGGCATGGAGTGCCATGAGGCCCCCTCCGTGGGCGCGGAAGAAGAGACGCTGGCCCGGCCCGGCATGTGCTTCTCTATCGAACCCGGCATCTATCTTCCCGGGAAGTTCGGTGTCCGCATCGAGGATCTGGTGATGGTCACGGAGGATGGCTGCGAAGTTCTAAACAGCTATCCGAAGGAGCTCACCGTCGTGGGATGATCTTTCCGGCCCATTTGTCCAAACTTAATCGAGAAAAGCCGCCGTACCGTATACGGCGGCTTTTTCTTCTCTTTCTGCTCTTTCTTCTTTTTCTTCTTTTTCCGCTTTTTCGTTCTTTTACTCTTTTGCTTTACAAGGACTCCCGTCCTCCCAGGTCCCTTCAAAAATCCGGAGCGCCCGAAGCCCGAAAGCGGAAAAACAAAAAATGAGGAAACAGGAAAACAGCAAAACAGCAAAAGCAAGGACCGGCCCTGGGTAGGAGCGCCGCGGTTTCCCGCAAGCTCTTCACCCCGCCGGACCGAACCGCTCTGCCTTGTTCGGACAACTCCGTCCGTTTTCCGGCGCACTTTCAAAAAAGCCCGCGGAGACAGGCGCAGAAGTGTATGTATTCTATGAAAAAGAAAATTTTAGCCGATTTAGCCTCATTTTCGTTGTTGTTCCTACTTTTTTCTTGCTATTTTCAAGAAATAGTTGTATGATAATCAGAGAAAGTTGTATGTACTTTTCTGTGCGCGTATGCATACGCACTGCGCCGCCCGGCCCCGTGCCGGAATCCCCAACGGGAAGGAGAATCGCTATGAACGTCCCCGGCAGTGAAGACGGAACCCGTTTTCCCGGCTCCGCCCCCGCCGAAGAAACGCCGGACGCTTTCCGGGACCCAGCGGCAGAACCCGGCGAACGGGACGCTGGAAAATCAAAATATATCATGCTCGCAACCCTTCTGCGGCAGCAGATCCTGGGGGGGCGCTACCATGCGGGAGACAAGCTCACCTCTGAAAACCAGCTCTCCCAGCAGTACGGCCTGAGCCGGCAGACCGTCCGGCAGGCGCTGGCCGTGCTGGAGCAGGAGGGCCTGCTCCTGCGCCAGAGAGGCAGCGGCACCTATGTGAGCTTTGCCGCCCCGAGAGGGGAAAAGACCCATACCATCGGCGTCATCGCCACCTATATCACAGACTACATTTTCCCCACCATCGTCCGCGGGATCGAGGAGGAGCTCACCCGCAGCGGCTATCATCTGACTCTGGGGATCACGAAAAACCGGGTTGAAAACGAGGCGCGGCTTCTGCGGTCTTTTTTGGAAAACCGGGTGGACGGCCTGATCGTGGAGGGCACGAAAACCGCCTTCCCAAATCCCAATCTCACACTGTACCGCCAGCTGGAAGCCATGGGGATCCCCGTAGTATTTTTCAACGGCTATTACCGGGAGCTCCCCTCCGTCTATGTGGTGACCAACGATCGGAAAAGCGGCTGGGACGCGGCGGAATACCTGATCCGCCATTCCGGCTGCCGGAAGCTGGGCGGTATCTTCAAATCCGACGACACCCAGGGCCATGAGCGCTACGCAGGCTTTTCCCAGGCCGTTTTGAAGGAGGGCTGCGAACTGGACGACGACGCCGTGATCTGGTACACCACAGCGGATAAGGAAAGCCTTTTCAGCGAGGAAAACGCCCCCGGGATCGTCCGCCGGCTGCACGGCTGCGACGGAGTAGTCTGCTACAACGACCAGATCGCCTATGGGCTTATCGACAGCCTTCAGAGGGCCGGCATTTCCGTGCCGGGGCAAATCTCCGTCTTCGGGTTCGACAACTCCAGCGTTTCAGAATACTCTCCCGTCAAAATCAGCACCTTCGCCCACCCGAAGGAACGGCTGGGCATAGAAGCCGCCCGCCGGCTTCTGCGCATGGCGGAGCAGGGTGCAAAGGAAACGCCCCTGGTGATGGACATGGAACCGGTGATAAAGGAATCCACCCGGTAAGCGGACAAAAACCGGAAACTGACGCAAAAGCGCGGTTTTCCTGTTCCTTCCCGTTTTTCCGGCCTCCTTGCCGCCGAAAAAACTCCTGTCTCCTCTTTGGGCCGCTGTCTGTAGCTTTTTGTATGAGGCTGCGGAAAAAGAAGCTTATGCGCATA
>URRG01000349.1 GCA_900550095.1 uncultured Oscillospiraceae bacterium | reverse complement strand
AGCTGTGCGGGGTCCGCGGTTACCCGGTACCCGTTATTCCACATTTCCGGGAACAGCGCCAGGTCCGCCCCCATCGCCTTCGCCTGCCGACAATAATTCAGCCCCTTTTCCAGGTTCCCCGCCTGGTCCGGCGTGGAGCACAGCTGTAATAGGGCAACCTTAAACTTTTCCATCCATTTTTCTCCTTTCACAGGCCTTTGCAAAAGCCAACTACTCGCAAAACCGTGCGGGCTCCTCTTTAGGGATACCCCCGGCGGTTTTCCGCATCGGCGCGGGCCGCGCCCGCAGCGTCTCCGCCAAAAGTTCACCCCCATTATAACCCGGGTTCCGCCCGGTTTTCATACGCCCTTGTTCGATAACGGGGGCCTTAAACGGCCCGGCAGCGCGCCGGAGCGCCGAAGCAGACCGCCTTCAAGCCAGCATGCCCGCGTGGTATATTGCCTTTCGGCCGCCGGGGCCGGGCTACTCCGCGGCATTTAGGCCAAGTATATTGAACCCTTCTGCCGCTCTATTTCTTTAGCATCTAAATCAATACCGGGCGCCATATTTCAACTTTGCCCTTTCGGTGTACTTTTGAATAAAATCTGTTTTAGCCTTTGTGTAACCGTCTCTGTTAAATCTATATTCTTGTGATAATTTCAATTTCATTTTCTCGTACTCGCCAGCAATGTTGGCATGCTCCATGAGATAATCCCTAAAATATAATTCATCATTATCTCCAACATATCTTAGGTGCAGATGAAATACCCTGTCGGCAAATCCTTTTTCTGTATATCCCTTGTTAAAAGAAACTCTATCAGAAGTTTCAGACATACAAATATAGCCGCTTTTCATAATCGCTTCTTTGTAATCCGATATCTTATACTCTGTTGAAATTTCTATGAGGATATCAATAATCGGCTTTGCGCAAATAGATCCAATCGCTGTACTTCCTATATGACTTATTCTCTCTATTTTGGGAACTCTGTTTTTCAAAAAATTTTCTTCATCGGCGTACCATTCTTTCCAACAGGGCTTATACTCTGTCAAATAGATGGGAAACAGCTTCCATAATTCTTCTAAACTCATTTCAGATACTTTCTTCTCCATTTTTTCCCCGCTGCCTTCCTATTTGTTTTTATTTGTAGTATATCATGCTGCTATAGGCATTGTCATTTCTTTTCTGCCTTTGAAAAACGCTTATCAGCCTGCGTTTTGCAAAGCTGTAAAGAGGGGCCAGAACTGCTTGCGCAACGAGCCGTTGACAAGCCGTTGGCCTATACGCTTTAAGGCAAGCAGGCAGAAATGAAATCGCCTGCTGTTTTACAGCATAGAAAAAGACGCTCTGTTTCAAGCGCCGTTCTTCCATAGCTTTGTATTTCTTTTCATAAGCCGTTGCATCGGGCTCTCATCAGGATCTTTCGTTTGCTGTAATTTCATTTATAAGCCGCTTCTTTTCTTTATATCTGTTTTGCTGACAGAACATTTATGCGGTTTTCGTGGTTTTCTACCTGTTTTTCTGCAAAATCATGCGCAATATTGCGCCTCTTTGAGACAAAACGGCATCCTGTCTTGTATAGTATAATCAGGAATCATCGGGGAGGAGGGAACGCCTTGCGCGCACAGGAGGAAATGAAGCGGGTGGTGGAGGAATACTCTTCCGCCCTTCTTCGGGCCGCTTATTCCCTGCTCAAAAACCGGGAGGACGCTGAGGACGCCGTGCAGGAGGCCT
The DNA here is from genome assembly GCA_900550095.1 of uncultured Oscillospiraceae bacterium. Classification (GTDB taxonomy): domain Bacteria; phylum Bacillota; class Clostridia; order Oscillospirales; family Acutalibacteraceae; genus UMGS1264. The sequence continues at coordinate 1,461 of URRG01000349.1, read as the reverse complement.
TCCTGCGCTATATGGAAAGGGCCCCGGAATTCGCCTCCCGTGAACACGAGAAGGCCTGGCTCCTCCGGGTAACCGTCAACATCGGCAAGAACCACCTGGCCTCCGCCTGGTCCCGGAAGCGGGCGGAGCTTCATGAAGACATCCCCGCCCTGGAGCCGGAGGAACGGGAGCTCCTGGAGCTTGTTCTGAAGCTCCCTGCAAAATACAGGGCCGTCATCCATCTCTATTACTACGAGGGATACTCCCTCCCGGAGATTTCCCAGATTCTCCGCTCCCCTCTCTCCACCGTCACCACGAGGCTCAGCCGCGCCCGCAAACGGCTGGCAGCTCTTTTGAAGGAGGATGCCGAATGAGAAAACGAAACGAACTGAAACTGAAGGAGACATACCGCAGGGGAATGGCCAGGCTGGAGGCTTCTCCCTCCTTTCGGGAGCAGGTTTTGAACGAACTGGCGGGAAAAGCGGCCCGCAGAAGGAAATGGAAGGTCTCCCGGCTGGCGCCCATATGCTGCGCGGGCGCCTGCGCTCTCTGCCTGCTGATCCTCTCTTTCTCCCTTCTGCCCTTCCTTCGGCAAAATCTCGTTGCAGAAAATCCCGGAAAAGCGGATTCGGAAGCGTCCGAAGATTCCGGCATCGGCTCCGCTTCCGCGGGACGCCGGTTCCTGCTCATACGCCTGGAGGAACAGGAGGGAACCCTTATGGGGACGCTGGCCTCAGAAGGGGAAAGCGATCTTCTCTCTCCGGATACGCTGCGGGACGTGCTTCTGGAAAGCGGGTTTTCCGGCATACTTTTGGCGGTTTCGGAAGAGGGTCTCAGCGCGGAAGGGAAACTGGAAGCTTCCCGCTTCCTCTCCGGCCTGGAAAGTTCCGGACATTTCACGGTCCTTTCCCCCGCAAAGGCCCTCCAGCCCAACGGAAAATACCGCCGCAGGGCATGGGCCCAGGTGGCCCTCACCCCCCTTCTGAAAGGGGAGGAACGGCTCCTGCTTTCAGAAGAGCCCTGCGTTTCCCTCGCCTCTCCGCTTTTTGAGGGCCTCTATCCTCTTTCCGGCGGCTTCGGCCTGCCGGAAAGAGACGGAAGCTTCCACACAGGCGCCGCATACCGGACGGAGGAGGGGGAAACCCTTCTTTCTCCCGCGGACGGAACCGTGGTCTACAGGGAACCGGGAGCCGCCGTTCTGTTTGCCGGGAAAAGCTATATAGCCGTGAGCGGGATGGCGGATGTGTTTTATGAAGAAGGAGACGCCGTATCCGCCGGGGAACCCTTGGGGAAGACGGCGGAAGGGGAGGTATACCTGAGCATTCTTTCCGGCGGTTTCTTTGTAGATCCCACCTCCTGCCTGCTGGAGGCAGCCGCGGAGAAAACAGGCTCTCAGCCGCTTTCATAAAGCTTCTGTTTTGAGCTTCGTCCCCCCTATATCCTCCGACCCGGTAGCCCGCCGTATACCGAAGCGTATACGGC
>URRG01000348.1 GCA_900550095.1 uncultured Oscillospiraceae bacterium | reverse complement strand
CGCCCTTCATCTTTTTACGGTACGGCCTGCCCGGCCCGTTTTTTTCTCCTGCTCATTCCTTTTTTGGCTCCTGATACGAAAGCGCCTGCTTGCTGTCGCAAAGGCCGGCGGTGGTGGGGTCATACAAAAGGTTCCAGACGGAGACCGCCATAGAAACCACGATCACAGGATTGCCGAAGGCCTTTCCCATAGTGGAAAAGAAGATTCCCCAGGTGGTCATATCCGACCAGTTCAGGCCCAGGTACGTCAGGACCGGCAACACGATGGCCGCCGCCAGATTGATCCAGAATACGGGATTTTTCACCCGCACCTTCCAGTTAATTTTCATAGCTCTCTATTTCCTCCCGAAGCTCATCGATTCGATGATGAGCGGATTTTGTAGACTGCTCCACTATCACCATACGCTCGATCAGGTGATTGTGTTTATCCACTTTTTCCTCTAAGCGGCCGATCCTGTAATTTGAAAGCTTGTTAGCCGCCATGCACCCAATAAGGGAACCGCAAAGGGTCCCCGCCAGGGAAAGCGCCGCCACAATAATCTCCGGATTCAAACCGTCACCTCTTCCCTCTTACGCCTTCTGCAGGTCCTTCACGTGGACGGCCGCTGTGACCACATTGTTCACGCCGATAACGGCCCGATCCCCGGAAACCTGCAGCACCTCATACGTATCGTAATACACCTTGAAGGAACCTCCTCCGTAGACCTGGTTCTTCAGTACTTTTACCGTATCGCCCTTCTTGATGGAGGCAGAACTGGAACCCCCAGAGCTGGAGGCCTTTGTCAGATTCTTTTCGTGGACGGCGGCCGTCACAATACCGTTCAGGCCGATTACAACACGATCGCCGGAGACCTGGATTACCTCATATGTATCCGCGTAGGCTGTGAACGTTCCGCCGCCGTAGAGCTCCGCTTTTTTTACCTTTACCATATCCCCCTTCCTGAATGCGGGAGCCTCCGCATTCTCCGCCGGTTCCTCCGTCTTCTCCGCCTCTCCGTAGTCCGCGAAGCAGACGTTCATATCCACATTGCCGGAGATGCCGTCCACCTTCCCCGTGCTGGAGGTCTGCTGAAGGGCGCAGGCGTAATCCGGAGCCCCGGAGTAATCCGCCAGCCACAGGTCATAGGGGAGCTGCTCCTTGTGGATGCGGTTCTGGATATAGTCCTTGTTGGTGTAATACCCTGCCTTGTACCCGTAGCCCTCCATGGCCTCGCAGAACGCCCGGATGATGTCCGTTCGGCCCCGAAGGGTGTACGTGACTTCGCTGTTATACTTCTCGGAATCATACTCGAAGTCGAAGAAAACCGGCAGGGTGAGCCGGTCTTTCCAGGGCTTCAAAATGGAATGGCAGACTTCCGCTTCTTTCAGAGCGTCCTTTGCATCCGCCGCATAGCTGAACCAATAGGCCCCTACAGGCAGGCCCGCAGCCAGAGCACCCTGCATATTGGCGTCAAACTGTTTGTCCTTCTGGGAAGCGGAATTCCCGAATCCCGCCCGGATGACAGCAAATTGTATTCCATTTGCCGTTACCTTTTCCCAATCAATTTTTCCCTGATGATGGGATACGTCGATTCCTTTTGTGTTTTTCAGCATCTTTCTCATCCTTTCATTGCATTTTCGATTTCGGTTTTTTCCGCCGGCGTAAGTTTGGGATAATCTAAGAGGATGGATTTAAGCTCTTCGCCCTCGGCCATCCGCCGTTCGATCACCCGGCAGAGAATTTTCAGCATTGCGCTCATATCGCCTCACCCCCGTATACGGCCATAGCCAGGGCCTCCTCCAGGTCGGAGACCCGCTCCTCCAGCGTGGCCCTCATTTCCGGCTCAGGGACCGGTTCCGGCGGCGTATACGCCGGGTTCTCCGTGACCCATCCCTCTTCATAGAGATATTTCCCCGGGGCGAAGCTCTCTGCAAAGCCTTCCGGCAGGGAAGAGGCTTCCGCCTCTGTTCCTCCCGCAAAGCCGCCTATCGTGGCGTAGCCTGTGATCTCATGCTTTTCGTTTACCTGCAGCTGCATGACTTCTCCTCCTCTCAGCAGATGCCGTAGATATCCGCAATTCCCACATCGGTTTTCGCCCCATGATTTCCGCTGACAGCGTGATTTATCCAGAAGCATTTGAGCCCTGAAAGGGTATTCCCATTACAGGTGGCCTGTAACGTTAAAATGGTCTGGTTCCCATCCCCAGCCTGGCCTCCAATTCCCCGGAGCGTGTTTCCCACTTTCATGACTATAATGCTGTGGGCTCCTCCATATGGATGCAGAAAAAACAGCGTGTAATCCTGGAACCCTTCCGCTGTTATATTGCCGGATGTCCAGTTTCCACTCCACAATTTCTTCATCAATCCCAGGTTGGTACGGGCGCTGGATGGGGTGGTTGCCCCCGTGCCGCCTCCATCTACCGCGAGAGGCATTTCAAGAGATGTCCTGTCTTCCCATAGATATAAGGCATTAATTACTTGATTATCTGGCGAATAGAATCCCACATAGCCGCACAGGCTATTGCCCGATTTCCCGGTTGCAAAGCCTGTCCTGTATGTATCCCCTTCATCATTTGCACGGAAGACATCCATCCCATAAGAACCGTTTGCTTCCGGGTTGATCTGCAGGCTCTGATGAAAAATTACAGGCCACGCCACTTCGAGGCCGTCCTTTTCGGAAACCTTGCCGACAGCCATTCCCCTGCCGCCCTTTTTATAGTCCACGACGACCTTGGCCGTGGATACGGAGAGGAGACGGGATACGCTTTCCAGCCCGTCCTCTGCCTTGAGCTCGATCTCATAGCTGTAGTCCGGGCTGATATCCCCCGCCCCCACAATATCTCCGGCCTCCGTCTCCGTGTATGAGGCGTTCTGCCAGCTGGTCTCCCCCGCCCGCCGGAACCGGTAGGACCGGGAAAGGCTGTTCTTCCCCCCAAGGCTGGAATACGTCAGGCTGTGCGTTGCCAGCACATAGGCCCCGTCGTCCTGCAAATCTCCCGAAGCGCCGCACCGGGCCGCCGACGCGCTTTGGATCACCGGCGGAGCGTAATCCTCTACGGTGACGGAAACGGTCTTGGAGGCCGTCCTCCCGCGGCTGTCCGTCACCTTGCCGGTGAAGGTCACAGTCCCGGCTGTGTTCAAGAATCCCGTGGTGTACTCCGCTGTGCTTCCCGTATATCCGCCGCCGGTTATGC
>URRG01000347.1 GCA_900550095.1 uncultured Oscillospiraceae bacterium | reverse complement strand
CCCAGCCGATATAATACCGGCCGGCAGGCATCTTTTCCTTATTTGTCATAACCAGCTTTTCTTGCCGTTGACTTGCCGGCGCACGTATTGATATACTAACATAAAAGCCTCCCCTTTCCTTATAGAAGGGCCTTTTCCGGCGGTATTCCCCTGATTTCTGTTTTGCCTGCAGAGGATCCCTTTTATCTGTTTCCGAACAATTAAAAATTTTTTAAATTTATGTCAAATACATGCGATAAAAACCGTTCCTCCCGCATGTATAAGGCAGACAAGGAGGAGAGCATATGATTTCTATCTGCCTGATGCTGGCGGCCGAACAGCCGGACCGCAGCGAACTTTCCCAGCTGGAAGACCATATCGAAGCCACAGGGGCGGGCAACGCAGAAGCCTTCGCCGCACTGTATGAAAAAACGAAAGCGGCAGTTTACGGCTTCTCCCTCTCTATTCTCAAACACGCTCAGGATGCGGAAGACGTTCTGCAGGATACCTTCCTGCACATTTATTCCGCCGCCGGCAGATATGAGAAAAAAGGGAGCCCCATGCCCTGGATCTTCACTATCGCCCGGAACCTCTGCCTGATGAGACTGCGCGCGAATCATCGGACGGAAGAGCTTCCCGAGGAACAGGCGGAAGCTGCGGATCCGGAGGATACTTTCTCTTCCCTGGAAGACAGGCAGGTGCTCAAAGCCGCCATGACGCTTCTTTCCGACGACGAAAGGCAGGTCATTATGCTGCACGCAGTGGGCGGCCTCAAGCACCGGGAAATCGCGGAGCTCCTGCAGATTCCTCTCTCCACCGCCCTGTCCAGATACCACAGGAGCCTGCAGAAAATGCGGCAGGCTCTGAAGGAACAGGCCCCTTCCCTGAACGGAAGCGGGGCCTACGCAAAGGAGGAACTACTATGAAAAACTCGGAAATCGAGCGCAGACTGAAGGACGATGTGGAAAGGTCTGTCCCCGACGTATTCGATTCTATTGAAGCCAGAAAAGGCGCCGTTATCCCCATGACCCAGCCGGGCGGAAGGAAAAAGCGCCGCACGGCGGTATTTGCCGCCATGGCCGCCGCCCTTCTTCTGGTAGCGGGCGGACTCGGCATAGCCCTCGGCTCCCACCGCGCCTCTCTGGGAACGGTGGATTCCATCGTCAGCCTGGATGTAAACCCCAGCATTGAGCTGAAAATCGACAAGGGCGAGAAGGTTGTGGAAACCAGCGCCCTGAACGAAGACGCCCGCATTATCCTGGACGACATGGATCTGCGGGGAACCGACCTGAACGTAGCGCTCAACGCAGTGGTGGGTTCCATGCTGAAGCACGGCTACATCACCCAGGCCGCCAACTCCATCCTGGTATCCGTGGAAAATCCCGACTCTGAAAAGGGCGCGGCCCTGCAGAAGGAGCTGACCGATGAAATCAGCGGCATCCTGAAGGCAAGCTCAGTGGAGGCTTCCGTTCTGAGCCAGACCCTGGAAGAAGACAAAGAGCTGGAAGCCCTGGCGGAAACCTACGGCATCTCCATGGGCAAAGCCAGCATGATCCGCCAGATCATGGCAAAAGACTCCTGGCTGACAGCCGCCGACCTGGCGGGGCTCACCATCAACGAGCTGAACCTTCTCTCTTCCTCCCATCAGATCCAGCTGGATTCCATTTCTTCCACCGGCTCCGCCAGCAGCGACGGCTATATCGGCATCGAGAAAGCCCAGTCCATCGCCCTGGAGCATGCCAAGATCTCCGCCTCCGACGTCTCCAAGCTCAAGACCGAGCTGGACGCAGAGAATGGAGTCATGGTATACGAAGTGGAATTCGTCTATGACCATACCGAATACGAATACGATATCAACGCTAAATCCGGCGCTGTCGAAAAAACCAAGAAGGAAATCGACGACGATTGGAAAGAGCATCAGCATTCCGGCGGCAACGGTTCTTCGTCCCAGGGGGCTTCTTCGCAGGCGGCTTCTTCTAAGCCTTCTTCTTCCCAAGGCAGTTCCGGCTATATCGGTCTGGAAAAGGCCAAGTCCATCGCTCTGCAGCATGCCGGCGTCAGCGGCGATGTGACCATTCTGAAGGAAAAGCTGGACGGCGACGACTATCCCCCCGTATACGAGATCGAATTTTACAAGGACGGTACGGAATACGAATACGACATCCACGCTCAGACCGGAGCCATTGTGAAATTTGACCGTGAGAAGAAGCACGCCTCTTCCGCCTCCGCAGCGGTCATCCAGGCTTCCAAGGCCAAGGACATCGTTCTGAAGCACGCAGGCGTTTCCGCTTCTTCTGTCAGGGAATACGAATGCGATCTGGATAAGGAAGACGGCCGCATGGTGTACGAAATTGAATTCCACGCCGATGGAATGGACTACGACTATGTCCTCAGCGCTTCGGACGGAAGCGTCCTGGAGCACTCCCGCGAGTACGACGACTGACGGTCAGCTTCATATCCCTCATAGACCTCATAGTCCTGCTTTCAGGATCCCCCATATTGATCCTGTAATTGCAAGGGGCCCCGTTTCAAACGGGGCCCCTTGTGCGTATGCAAAGGAAATATGTATCCTCAGCGCGGGCGGATACGGCGGTTACAGTATACAGCAGTGCAGCAGCACGGCAGATACAGCTGGTTCCTTTTCTGACAGCGCCCTTTGTTCCGAAGGCTGCCGTCTTCTCTTTTCTTCTTTTTCTTTCCTGCAGGTGCAGAACGGCTGCAGCAGTCAGACATCCTCCGCTCAAGAGGATGCAGACTCCGTCCCAGCCGTCGAACCGGTGGCGCAGACGAGCCAGGTTCAGCGGCGGATATTTATAATCCGGGGATTCATACCCGCCCCCGCTGTAGAGAAAGGCATCTGCGAAATACAAAAAATCATTTCCCATGCGGAGCCCGTAATCCCCGCCCGGCGCAGTGCGCGCATCCGTCATCCCGGATGTGTCCCCGTTTTCTTTCAGCTCCCCCATAAGCAGCGGTTCCTGAAAGACGATGCGCTTCAGATCGCCCAGCCCCACATAATAGCACCCTGGGGATTCATACGTCCCGCCGCAGGCAATTCCATATTCTTCCACCGGCACAAACGGCGCCGCATACCGCCATCCCTTTTCATAGGTAGGCCAGCTTTTCAGGCCGTATCCAAAGCCCCACAGTTTTTCCCAGAAAAAGGCGCCGCGCATGTATCCCGAATAAACGAA
>URRG01000346.1 GCA_900550095.1 uncultured Oscillospiraceae bacterium | reverse complement strand
TAAAAGGAGCACCTCCCTCTACTATGCCGCCGCCCGGTTTCCCGAAAGCGGCGGCGAAAAACCTCCCGGCGATTTCTCTACATTTGTATTGTAGCACAATTTCACAGCAAAAGAAAATAGAACCGCTTTCTTTTGGGATATTCACGGCAGATCTCTCCGTCCAAGATTTAGCACTCTTTAAAAATGAGTGCTAAAATTAATAAAATAAGCCAGATAAATACACACTTTCGTAACAATCAAACCATATACTAAAACCAGTGAAAGGGAAAGAGAGGCAGCGGAGGAACTGCCCGAAGCCTTTGGCCCCTTCCTAAAGAACAGAAAGGATGTGTATCTGCCGTGTGCCGAAATACCGCCGCAGAATCGTATACAAATGCGGCAGCCGTAAAAGATATAGAATAGTTTTGCCTGGTAAACACAACTCATACAACAGGAGGAATACGATTATGTTTGATTTAATGCCTTTTGACCGCAGAGATACCGATATGTTCCATTACTTCGATACGCTGGGCCGCAGCCTGTTCAACGGTTTCGGGGAAAATTTTTTCTCGGGCTTCGGGGGGACCGATATCGTGGACAACGGCGATTCCTATGAATTGACCGCCGATCTTCCCGGTTTCAAAAAAGAGGAAATTTCCGTGGAGCTGAACGGCGGCCGGCTGACGGTCTCCGCCGAACACAAGGAAGAGACAAACGGCGATGAGAAAAATTACATCCATAGGGAACGCCGGTACGGTTCCGTGCGCCGCAGCTTCGATATCAGCGGCATCCGGGCCGACCAAATCGCCGCCCGGTATACGGACGGGGTCCTTCATCTGACTCTGCCGAAAAAAGCGGAAGAGGTTCCTGCCTCCCATCGGATCGAGATCCATTGATCCATTTTCGCTTTCCGTAAAATTTCCGCTTCCCTCTGCAAAAGAAGCTGAAGAATAAAGGGATCTCCTGGAGAAACTTCCTTCAGATGCCGAAAAGGGAATACGATGCCCCACTATGACGCTTTCAGAAACGAGAGGCGATAGTGGGGCTTTTTATATATTTCCAAGCAAGCCGTTAAAACCAACAACCTCCATATGAGCCGCAATTTGCCGCCGAATCCTATTTCATAGGCTCAGGATGACACTCCTTTGAACTGTCCGTATTTTTGCAGCGTTCCCACCTTTTCCGCAGCACACTGCGTCTTTTCAGGAAGCTCAAACGGATGCGCCCGGCGGCAGCCTTCCCGCTCCGCCTTTACCAGAAGCTTACTCCTCCCCGGTCCGGATCTCCCGAAATGCGTAAGCCCGCGTATATTCTCCCGTTTCCTCATCCTTCGCCACCGTGCACCTGTGTTGGGAGAGAAGCTGCGTCAGAGCATAGACGTCCACCCAAATCTCGTTGTCGCTTTCCTTTTGGGATTCATCGAATATGAGCTCCAGCCCGAAGTGCAGATGGGGAATCTCAATATTATTCGTATTCTCCGTCAGGCTGTAGCCGGTCTGACCCAGATACCCGATCACGTCTCCAGCCGTTACATAGGTCCCCTCCTTCGCCAGAGGGGTATAGGGGCGATCCTTTCGCAGATGGGCGTAATAGTAATACCGTTTTCCATCCAGACTGCGGATGCCGACCCTCCAGCCTCCGTATTGGTTCCAGCCCACAGCCTCCACTCGTCCGCTCTCCACCGCCACGACGGGCGTTCCCACAGACCCCAGCATATCATGACCCAGATGGCGGCGCGCATAGCCGTAAGTCCGGCTCTGGCCGAAATCGTCATACCCCTCATAATACCAGCCCTCAGCGATGGGGGAGAACGCCTTCAGGCCATAGCTCCGTTTCCAGCTTCCGCCTTCCTTCGATTCATCGGGGAGATACACCTCATATTCCCCCACAAGGCCGTCCAACACAGCTCCGTAAGCTTCCCTGTAATACGCATAATAGGGCATATCCCCTGTGATCTCCTCCATCGTCTCCCCCTGCTGAAGCCGCTGGGCCGTCTTATCCAGATACGAAAGGGAAAAACCGGAAAAATCCCCGCCGCAGGAAGCAGCTCCGGCGGCAAGCAGATCTACCCAGTCCACAGGGATATCCTCTTCCCGGGAGCGTATATCCAGTTCAAGGGCTCGTTCCAGCACAGGAAGGGTGGGATTGAATTCCACGTAGCGGATAAACTGCTTTTCCTGCCCGGAATCTGCAAAAGCGGACTGGACGCAGACGATTCCAAGTATCAAAATCGCCAGAAGAACCGCAATACCTCCCCGGACGGCATGCTTTCGGAACAGAACATACATAAAAAGGCTCCCCCTTTCCCTCTGAAAACCATATGCGAAGAAAATCCCGCATATGCCTTGGCGGTCCCGCCGCCCGGGAAAGAAGGAACCTTCCTTTCATAATTACAGGGGATTTGCAGGAAACCGGAGCATCTCCCGGTTTCCTTATCCCGGAATCGCCCGCAAAGCCTTGATCCGGATCCCCTTTTCAGAAAACATCTTTTCATGCTCCGTCATGGCCCGCAAGTCTTCCTCCGCATCCTCCGCCTTGTGAAGATCCTCCGTCTGCCACAGGATTCTGTAGCCGCTCTCTTGAAGATACCGGAGGGTATCCTTATACAGCGGCATATCGTCCGTCTTGAACCACAGCTCCGCTCCGGGCTTCAGCAGCCTGCGGTAATCCCTGAGACGGGTGGGGTATGTGAGCCTTCTTTTATAATGCCGGGGCTTGGGCCATGGATTGCAAAAATTGATGTAGATGCGGTCCACAGCATCCCGCTCGTCCATCACCGTCAAAAGCCTTTCTATGTCCTGGGCCGTCAGGGCTACATTCTCCACAGGCCTTTCTCCAAAGGACGAAACGATCACCCGCCTGGCCGGCGCCAGAACCGCATCCTTCAGATCGATCCCCAGATAATTGATTTCCGGATGCTTTGGCGCAAGCTCCGCTATAAACCAGCCTTTCCCGCAGCCCAGCTCCAGATGAAGAGGCTGATTCCTTGAAAAAAACGTATGCCACCTCCCCAGCATCTCAGCCGGCCGGCGGATAAAAAAGGGGCAGGCGTCAAGCTCCGGCCCTGCCCACGGCTTATTTCGCATTCTCATACAGCAACTATCCTCCAAGCTTATCATTCACCGCATATATTTCCGGCACAAAACAGCCGTTTCACCGGGCAGACCGCAGATTCCAGCGAATTACCATACTATACAAAGACA
>URRG01000345.1 GCA_900550095.1 uncultured Oscillospiraceae bacterium | reverse complement strand
GCTTGGCTCCACAGCGTATCCGGGCCGCGGTATTCTGCTGGGCCGCAGTTCCGACGGAAAAAAAGCGGTAATAGGTTATTTCATCATGGGCCGCAGTGTAAACAGCCGCAACCGCGTGTTTGTAGCGGACGGAGACGGTCTCAAAACCAAGGCCTTTGATGAAAGCAAGATGGTGGATCCCTCCCTGATTATCTACAATCCGGTTTTGGTTCTGGGAGATACCCAGATTGTAACCAACGGCGATCAGACCGACACGGTTTTTACGTTTTTGAAAGAGGGAAAAACATTTGAAGAGGCCCTCCGCACCCGCACCTTTGAGCCGGATAATCCCAATTTTACTCCTCGTATCTCGGGCGTCATTGATTCCAAAACCGGGGCGTATAAGCTCTCTGTGCTGAAAAGTAGCTGCGGAGACGAAGCTTCCGTGCAGCGATTCTTTTATGAATATGCGCAGCCCAAGGCAGGGGAAGGCCATTTTATCCACACCTACATGGGCGATGGGGAGCCGCTTCCTTCCTTTGAAGGGGAACCCCAGCTGGTCTCCATTCCCGGCAGCATCGACGAATTTACCGCTGCGGTGTGGGAAAGCCTGAACGATGAAAATAAAGTCTCTCTTTTCACCCGGTTCATCGACCTGGAAACCGGCGAGGCCGAAAGCCGTATCTGCAATAAGAACGAAGCATAAAGCGCAAGGAGGAAATTACGAATGGCAAGCGAACTGCTTTTGAAATATGGCTGCAACCCCAATCAGAAGCCTTCCAGGATTTTTATGAAGGATGAATCTGAGCTGCCGATCCAGGTTTTGAACGGAAAGCCCGGGTATATCAATTTCCTGGACGCTTTCAACAGCTGGCAGTTGGTAAAGGAGCTTAAAGAAGCCACCGGTCTTCCGGCCGCAGCCTCTTTTAAGCATGTGAGTCCGGCTGGGGCGGCTGTAGCCGTGCCTATGAGCGATACTCTGAAAAAAATCTACTTTGTAGATGATCTGGAGCTTTCTCCTATTGCCACCGCGTACGCCCGGGCAAGAGGAGCCGATAGAATGTCTTCCTACGGCGATTGGGTGGCTCTTTCCGAGCCCTGCGACAAGGAGACGGCTACTCTTCTCGCAAGAGAGGTATCCGACGGCATCATTGCCCCTGGCTATACGGAAGAAGCTCTCTCCATCCTGAAAGCCAAGCGGAAAGGCAGCTATAATGTGGTGCAGATCGATCCTGCCTATACCCCCGCTCCCATTGAGCATAAGGACGTGTTTGGGATCACCTTTGAACAGGGCCGCAACGAAGTTAAAATCACAGAGGATATGCTTAAAAATATCGTTACAGAAAACACAGAGTTTCCGGAAGAAGCCAAACGGGATCTTCTGATCGCTCTGATTGCCCTGAAATACACGCAGTCTAATTCTGTATGTTATGCGAAAGACGGCCAGGCCATCGGTATCGGGGCCGGCCAGCAGAGCCGAATCCACTGTACTCGTTTGGCGGGCAACAAGGCAGATATCTGGTATCTGCGCCAGCATCCGAAGGTGCTTGCTCTGCCCTTCAAAGAAAAAATCCGCCGGGCGGACAGGGACAACACTATCGACGTGTATATTTCCGACGAATGTATGGATGTCCTTGCGGACGGCGCGTGGGAAAACTTCTTCACTGAGAAGCCGGAAGCCTTGACGGCGGAGGAGAAAAAAGAATGGCTTTCCACCTTCAGCGGCGTAGCCGTAGGCTCCGATGCCTTCTTCCCCTTTGGAGACAACATTGAAAGAGCCCGGAAATCCGGCGTGCAGTATATCGCGGAACCCGGCGGCTCCATCCGGGACGACCATGTGATCGCCACATGCAACAAGTATAACATGGTAATGGCGTTCACGGCGCAGAGGCTTTTCCATCACTAAAAAGGGGGAAACTCATATGGATATTTTGGTTGTAGGCAGCGGCGGGCGTGAGCACGCCATCATCCGCAAACTGAAGGAAAGCCCGAAAACAGATACCATATACTGCGCTCCCGGAAATGGGGGAATCTCAAAGGACGCCGTCTGCGTTCCCGTCCCGGTGATGGATATCCCCGGTATGGTTGCACTGGCCAAGGAGAAAAAAGTGGGTATGGTGTTCGTAGCCCCCGACGATCCTCTTGCTGCGGGCATGGTAGACGCCATGGAGGCAGAGGGGATTCCTGCCTTCGGCCCCAGAGCCAATGCGGCGGTTATCGAAGCCAGCAAGGTGTTCTCTAAAAATTTGATGAAGAAATATGGGATCCCTACCGCAGGGTACGAGGTATTTTCCGATCCCGGCGAAGCGGCCTCTTATATTGAGAAGAAGGGAAGCTTCCCTATTGTCGTAAAGGCAGACGGCTTGGCCCTGGGAAAAGGAGTACTGATCTGCCAGAATCTGGAAGAGGCAAAGAAGGCTCTCCATGAGATTATGGAGGATAAGGTCTTCGGCGCTTCCGGCAATCAGGTTGTGGTGGAAGAATTTATTACCGGGCCTGAGGTCTCCGTTTTGGCCTTTACGGACGGCCATTGCGTAAAACCCATGGTTTCCAGCATGGATCATAAACGGGCTTTGGACGGCGATAAAGGTCTCAATACTGGAGGTATGGGGACCATCAGTCCCAATCCTTACTATACAGACGCTATTGCAGAAGAATGCATGAGAACCATCTTCCTTCCTACCATACGCGCTATGCAGAAGGAGGGGAGGCCCTTCAAGGGCTGTCTCTATTTCGGTCTGATGCTCACGAAGGACGGCCCCAAGGTCATCGAATACAATTCCCGTTTCGGCGACCCGGAAACTCAGGTGGTTCTGCCCAGACTGAAAACGGACTTTGTAGACGTGCTCATGGCTGTGATTGAGGAACGGCTGGAAGCCCAGCCTGTGGAATGGTCGGAGGAGGCTTGCGCCTGCGTTGTGATGGCTTCAGGAGGTTATCCCGGCGCCTATGAAAAAGGGATTCCTATTGAAGGCCTGGATGAAAACGGGCAGGTAAAAGGTGCTACAGTTTACCATGCGGGAACTCTTTGCCAGGACGGAGGATTCCTTACAAACGGCGGGCGTGTTCTTGGCGTTACCGCTTTAGGAGCCGATTTGGAGGAAGCTCTTGAAAAAGCGTATTCGGCTGTAGAAAAGATATCTTGGAAGGACGCCCATTTCCGCAGGGATATCGGCAGGCGTTGATAAGCATTTTGAGCCTCGTGGGG
>URRG01000344.1 GCA_900550095.1 uncultured Oscillospiraceae bacterium | reverse complement strand
GGGAGAATTTGTCCCGGGAGCAGGACCCTTTTGCCGCTGTCTGAAGAAAAAGCGGCTTATGGGTTTGATTATTCTGCATACATGTGCATAGGCCAGGAAAGGTATTCCAGCTCATCCAGCTTTTCAGCAGTGATATATCCTGCAGGGGCATTCAGGATGGTGGGGATGCGGTTCACAAGTGTGGCGCAGGTGTGCGCAGGGGTATCGGGTTTATCCAGGTGGAAGACGGCGTCCGGTTCCCCGTAGATTTTCCAGTCGCACATGTCGCCGTCGTCGGGGCCGTATACCTTGCCGATGCACTGGGTCTCGATCACGGGCCCCTGGAAGGTCTCCGTCGTAACCACGGCGCTCATGCCGATGCAGTTCCCCTTTGGAATGGTCTCTCCGATGGTTTCGCACCAGAGATCCGTATCGTAGAAATAGGGAACGCATTTCTGCGTCTGGGACTTGATGGTCCAGCCGAACTTGTTGCAGAGGGCTTCGTTGGAATTCCACACATAAGAAGGCTCCAGCGTTGCAGGGTGCGCCAGCTTTTCTTCGAACTCCGAGGGGGTAAAGCCCACGCCGTGGGCTCTGGCCAGCGCCAGACCGTAGTCTTCCACGTTGTAGCTGACGGCGCCCTCAATACGCTTGATCGTATGAACCGCGCCGCCCACGGTTCCGACCCAGTTTACCCAGAAAACGTCCTGCATGCCGGTGCCGGTCACGGTGCATCCTGTTTCCTTGGCGAGCTTATCCAGCCGGTTGGTGACGGCAGCGGAAGTGGTCCAGGGGTAGATGGCTTCTTCGCAGGTGGTTACTACGCTGATGCCTCTGGAAACGCATGCCTCCAGATGGGGGAGCATATCCGTCATAAAGCTGAAAAGCGTCACTACGGCGATATCTGGGTCGCACTCGTCCAGAACGGCGCCTGCGTCAGACCGGATGGGCACACCCAGCTTGAAGCCCAGCCCGGCGTATTCGCCTGCATCCATTCCCACGATTTCCGGGTTGTTGTCAATGGCCCCCACAATTTCCGCTCCCTTTTCATACAGATAGCGCAGCGTATATTTGCTCATTTTGCCGCAGCCATATTGAACGACACGGATTTTCTCACGATTCACCATAACCTTGACCTCACTTTCTATATTCCGGCCCGGAGAGGGGCCGGTTTCTGTATGGGTAGTATGCGCATATTTTTGGAATTTAGAGGCTGAAATGTAAAAATTCTCCAGACTTATATGTTTTCAGGAGAAGAGCAGAGAGCCGGTCTGAAAGAAGACGGCGGAAACGCACCAAGCGGCTGCGCATTGAGAAAGCGCCATTCGGGCCGCGCCGCGAAAGCCGTTGTATTCCTTCCCGTACGCGGAAAGGGCCGCAGCGCAGGGGGAATAGAGCATCACAAACAGAAGAAAGCTCAGACCGGAAAGAGAGGAGAAGGTTTCGGCCAAAGCCATACCGGGGAGGAGGACGGCCAGTGTCCCCGCAATATTTTCCTTTGCCGGAAGGCCTGCCAGAAGGGCTACTGCAGCCTGCCAAAAAGGAAATCCGCAAGGGGAGAAGACGGGAGCTATCCCCTTCCCTATCAGGGCGAGAAGGCTTTCTTCAGGGTCCTCTACGGGCTGAAGGCCGGGGGATATGGATTCCAGGAGCCACACAAGGGCGCAGGCCCATAGAAGGACGCTGACGGCGCGGGAAAAGAAATCGGAAGCGCGGAGCCGCACCCGGTTCCATACCGTTCGAAAAGTGGGCCGCGTATAGGGGGGCAGCTCCATAACAAAGGGAGAAAATCCGCTTTGTCCATAGCCTGTTTTTTTCATGAGGAGGGCCGCGGCGATGGCGCAGAGGACTCCGAACAGGCACAGGAATCCCGCAGTCAGGGCCTCATATCCTGGAAAAAGGACGGATGCGGTCAAAAGATAGACGGGCGTTTTGGCGCTGCAGGAAAAGAAGGGGAGCAGGCGGAGAGTGCGGCGCCGTTCCCGTTCCTGTTCCAGAATGTGAGTGGAAAGAACCGCTGGAACCGTGCAGCCAAAGCCGGAAAGCAGAGGCACCACGGATTTTCCGGAGAGCCCAAGTCGGGAGAGGGGCGCGTCCAGCAAAAATGCAGCCCGGGCCATATATCCGGTGTCCTCCAGAAGAGCCAGACAGAAAAACAGAAGCAGGATCCCCGGAAGAAAGGAAAGGGCCGCTCCCACGCCGGAAAGCATGCCGTCCAGCAGAAGCCCCTGAAGCCATGGGGAGACTCCCAGAGCGGAAAGCCCTCTGCGGGCGGCGGAAAAAAGGCTGGGAATAAGTCCGCTTGTCTCCAGACACCCTGCCAGCGGGCCGAAGGAGAGAAAAAAGACCATGCATAGGATTAGCAGCAGGATAGGATATCCCCAATATTTGGAGAGAAGGATACCGTCCAGCCGCTCAGAAAAGCGGGTAGGGGAATTTTTGGCAGGAGGGAGCTCCAGCGAACATTCCCGCGTAAGCTTTTCCGCCCAGTCGTAGCGCGCCGCGGCTTCCAGGGCGTAATCGCCGCCGGTGGGAAGAGCGGGGCCCCGGCCGGACGCAGAGTGTGCCGCAAGGCTGCAGCAGGCGCTGAGAATCTCCTGCTTTACATTGTGTGCAGCGGCACTGGCAGCGATCACCGGGAGTCCAAGCCTGCGGCTGAGAAGAGAAGAGGAACAGCGGAGCCCCTCTTTTTCCGCCATATCGGTGCGGTTGAATACCACCAGGATAGGAAGCCGCAGCTCCATAAGCTGAGAAAGCAGATACAGTCCTCTCTGAGGAGCCAGAGCGTCCACTACGGCGATGATTCCCTGCGCTTCGCCTGACCGAAGAAATTGGGAAGCTGTTTTTTCTTCCGGAGACCATGGAGAGAGCGCACAGATGCCGGGCAGATCTGTAAACTGCAGCTGAAAACCGCCGAAGACAGCCTCTCCGGTCTTTTTTTCCACGGTGACTCCCGGCCAGTTCCCTACTTGGAGACTGGAGCCGGTAAGCCTGTTGAACAGGGTGGTCTTCCCGCAGTTCGGCGGCCCGGCCAGAGCAAAATGAAGCTTTTTTTTCATAGAACGCAGGTTCCCTCCTTTTGTAACATCGGAGGCCGGGGCTCCCGGTCTGCCAAGTCTTACGGAAACAAGAGCCGTACAGTGACGCAGGAGAAAATACAGGCGGCCGCATCGGCGATGAGCGCAGCGGGGACGGTGTGCCGCGTGTTGCGGA
>URRG01000343.1 GCA_900550095.1 uncultured Oscillospiraceae bacterium | reverse complement strand
CTATAATGGATAGAAACGGCTGGTTCCCATTTGGGAGCCGGACTGCGGAGCCGCTGGAAAGCGGCATAAAAAGCAGTTGATGAGTAAAAGTCTGTGCGTCCGGCCAAAACGGCTGAATACGGCGCAGAGCGGTGAGGAGTCGGAAAACGGAATGGCAGTGCTCAGTGGAAGCAGTTTAACGAAATCCTTTGGAACAGACGTGATCTTTTCCGGGGTTTCCTTTGAAATACAGGAGAATGACAGAGTGGGGCTCGTAGGCGTCAACGGCTCTGGGAAAACCACGCTTTTACGCGTTCTAACGGGGGAGCTTTCCCCCGATGAGGGAAGCGTCTATAAGGCGTCTTCAGCAGCTGTGGGCTACATGGAGCAGCATGTATGCCGGGATCTGTACAGAAGCGCTTACAGCGAAGTCCTCACTGTATTTGCCCCTCTGCTCTCTATGGAACGGGAATTGGAGGAGCTGAACCAGCGTCTGATGGTGAAAAGTGCGGATATGGACGTTCTCATAGAGCGGCAGGCCTTTCTGACAGACCGTTTTGAGAGAGAGGGCGGGCTGACCTTCAGGAGCAGGGCGCGTTCCGCCCTTTTGGGGCTGGGGTTCAGCGACGAAGAAATGGGAAATCCTGTGGGGATTCTCAGCGGAGGTCAGAAGGCGAAGCTGCAGCTTGCGAAAATGCTCCTGAGCGGGGCCACCGTTCTTCTTCTGGATGAACCGACAAACCATTTGGATATTAAAAGCGTGGAGTGGCTGGAAGATTTTCTCCGGTCCTATCCCGGCGCGTATATGGTTATTTCGCATGACCGGTATTTTCTGGACCGTATCACGACCCGGACCTTTGAAATGGAAAACGGGAGGATGACTGTCTATAAAGGCGCATATACGCAATACCTGGCGCAGAAAGAGGAAAACGGCCTGGCGGCCAGACGGAAATATGAAAATACCAAAAAGGAGCTCCAGCGCCTTGAGGGGATCATTGTGCAGCAGCGTCAATGGAATCAGGAGCGCAATTATAAAACCATCGCCAGCAAGATGAAGATGATCCAGCGGCTGGAAAACACCCTGGAAAAGCCCGACGAGGCCCCGGAAACCATGCGCTTTTCCTTCGGGATACGCCAAAGAGGTGGGAACGAGGTCCTCACGGCTGAAAATCTTTCGCTTTCTTTTGGAAAAAACCGTCTGTTTCAGAATGTGGATCTGGAAATCCGCAGAAGAGAACGGGTTTTCCTCATCGGCCCAAACGGATGCGGAAAGACATCTTTGCTGAAGATATTTCTCGGCATAAACCAGCCGGACAGCGGCGGCTACCGCTTCGGCGCAGGGATCGATGTGGGGTATTACGATCAGGTGCAGTCAGATCTGGATATGGATAAAACGGTCATTGACGAAATATGGGATGCGTATCCCCGCATGACACAGACGGAGGTGCGCAGCGCCCTGGCGGTCTTCCTCTTTAAGGACGAGGATGTTTTCAAGCCTGTTTCTGCTCTTTCAGGCGGAGAGAGAGCCCGGATCTTACTGCTCAAGCTGATGCTTTCCAAAGATAATTTTCTTCTTCTGGACGAGCCTACCAACCATCTGGATATCGGCTCCTGCGAGGCCCTGGAAAACGCGCTGCAGGATTACGAGGGGACCCTGCTGGTGGTTTCCCACGACCGGTACCTGATCAATAAGCTGGCGGATAAGATCTATGCGCTGGAGGAGAACGGCGCCGTCTGCTATATGGGGAATTATGATGAATATCTGGAAAAATCCAAAGAAAGGGCCGAAGAGAAAAAATTGGAAAAGGCTTCCCTCCCCAAGGTGAATGAATACAGGCAAAAAAAAGAACGGCTTGCGGCTCTTCGAAAAGACCGGGCCGCGTTGAAGCGTTTGGAAGAACAGCTTGCCGCTTTAGAGGAAGAGGCAGCGGCTTTGGAAGCCCGGCTCTCTGAACCGGATATAGCCAGTGATTACGAAGAGATTACGCGGCTTTCTTCTCTTCTGGCGGAAAAACGGCAGGAAGCGGACGACGTTTTTCTTCGGTGGGGCGAACTTTCTGATAAGCTGGAACAGGCGGAGAAAGAAGAGGGACCGGGGCGGATACAATAAAAATAAAGCCCCGGGGCCGCGGCTCCGGGGTCGTTGTACAGGAGGAAATGGCATTCCTGCGCTGTGCGGCTTTCAGTGTGCAAAAAAGGGCTGCACTTCTTCCATAAACTGAGGGTATTCCGGGTTGGCTTCTTCCTCGATCTGCATGGTGAGCGGACGGGAGAGATCCAAGCTGAAGACGCCCATGATGGATTTGGCGTCGATGGTGTACTTATCAGAAATCAAATTGATTTTGAAGCCGTATCGGTTTGTGATGGAAACAAATTTCTTCACATCTTCAATGCTTGTCAGACGGATAGCGGTATTTGTCATGGTCAACACCTCCTGATTCAAGTAGTTATAAGAATACTTTTAACAATAATATAGCAATTTTTTTGTAGGGTCAATGGAAAATCCTACGAGAAAGGTAAACCCGCTAACGAAATTATTGGGCTGGATCCCTAAGGAAGCCGGCCGGAAATCGTGAAAAAGAGAGAGGAAAGGAAGAATGATATGAAGGTCAGCGCCGTCACGCTAGGATGCAAGGTGAATCAATATGAGTCGCAGGCCATGCTGGCCGGGCTGGAAAAAGCAGGGTATACCGTTACGGAATCTCAGGAAGAAAGCGACGTGATCCTGATCAATTCCTGCACGGTGACGGCTACCAGCGATCAGAAGGTCAGGCAGGTGCTCCGCAGGGCCCGCCGGAAGGCTCCTGCCGCTGTGATCGTGCTGACGGGCTGCATGACCCAGGCGTTTCCTGAGGCGGCCGCGAGTCTGGAGGAAGCGGACATCGTGCTGGGGAATTCCAACCGCGGAAGGCTTTCGGAGGCCCTGCGGGAATTTTTTTCCGGCCGCCGCCGAATCGTGGAGATCCGCCCTCATGAGACGGGCGAAGCGTTTGAATCCATGCAGGTGGAACATTTTTTTGAGCGGACCCGTGCGTTTATTAAAATCGAAGACGGCTGCAACCGCTTTTGTTCCTACTGTATCATTCCCTATGCCAGAGGCAGGGTGCGGAGCAAGCCTTTGGGAGAGCTTCGGGAAGAGCTGGGCCGGCTGGGGGAGAATGGGTACAGGGAGGTCGTTCTCACGGGCATCAATCTTTCTGCTTACGGCCAGGATGTGGGCCTGCATC
>URRG01000342.1 GCA_900550095.1 uncultured Oscillospiraceae bacterium | reverse complement strand
TGTTGCAATCAGCAAGGAAATGGCAAATAAAATCATGATTTGACAGCTACGGCATGTTATACGTGCCGCTGTGATAACCGGCAAAGGTTGGACCAAAGCTGAAAGGAGAATACTATGCATACTTTGAGGGAAGCAAAGGTAGGGCAGACTGTAAAAGTGATCAAGCTGCACGGTGAAGGCGCTGTAAAACGCCGTATCATGGATATGGGCATCACCAAGGGCGTGGAGCTTCATATCCGCAAGGTGGCCCCTTTGGGGGATCCTGTGGAAGTAAATGTCCGCGGATATGAGCTTTCTATTCGGAAAGCGGATGCGGAAATGATCGAAGTACAGTAAGACCGCTTGGCGGCAGGATGCAGCCGGCATATTCGGCTGTCGAAAGAGGTAGACTCATGGGCAGCCAAGATTTTTGGCTGTCTCGTGTTAGCTTTTACTAACTTTATATGAGGAGGCGCTCCCATGTCAATTAAGATCGCTCTGGCCGGGAACCCGAACAGCGGTAAGACGACTCTGTTTAATGCGCTGACAGGTTCCAACCAGTTTGTGGGAAACTGGCCCGGCGTTACGGTTGAGAAGAAGGAAGGCCGTCTGAAGAATCATAAGGATGTAACCATTACGGACCTTCCCGGCATTTATTCTCTTTCTCCGTATACTTTGGAGGAAGTGGTAGCGAGAAATTATCTGCTCCATGAAAATCCGGACGCTATTTTGAATATCGTAGACGGCACCAATCTGGAGAGGAACCTGTATCTGACCACACAGCTCATGGAACTGGGAATCCCGGTGGTTATGGCCGTCAACATGATGGATGTTGTGAACAAAAAGGGCGACGTTATCCATCTTTCTGAACTGAAAAAGGCTCTGGGGTGTGAGGTCGTAGAAATCTCCGCTTTGAAGGGCACAGGCATCAAAGAGGCCGCTGGCAAAGCTGTTGAGGTAGCTGCGGCAAAGAAAAATACGGTTCCTGCTCATTCGTTTGGGGAGACGGTAGAAAAGGCCCTGGAGGAGATTTCCTCTAAACTGACCGATATTCCTGAGAACCAGCGCCGTTTCTTTGCCGTAAAGCTTTTTGAAAGAGATGAAAAGATTCGTGAGCAGATGCAGAAGGCTCCGGATGTGGAGTCCATCATCGCCGCTCTGGAGGAAAAACTGGACGACGACGCTGAAAGCATCATTACCAACGAGAGGTATACATATATCGCTTCTGTGATCCAGAAATGCATCACAAAGAAGAGCAAGGGAAAGCTTACCACCTCGGACAAGATCGACCGGGTAGTGACGAACCGTTGGCTGGCGCTTCCGATTTTCGCTCTTGTGATGATTCTTGTCTATTACGTATCTGTTACTACCGTCGGCACGATCTTCACAGACTGGGCGAATGACGGTGTGTTCGGCGACGGCTGGCACCTGGGCGGCGTAGGCGCCGACGCATATGCGGAGGCATCCGACGAGTATACGCTGGCTACCGATAAAATGAATGCTTTTGTTGAAGCCGCGGAGGCCGCCGGAATCGATACTTCTGCGGTGGCGGAAACTCTGGAGGCGGAGAACGGCCCCGACGAAAGCGTGATTCAGGCTTTTGAAGCCGAGGCCGCCAATATAACCGGTTCTCTCGACATCTATAACGACGACACCGGCGAAGTGGAAGAGACGCTTTCCGTAGGTCTGGCAGATTTCCAAGCCGGCGTAGAAGCGGAAGAACCCGATCCCAATGCATACGGCGTATGGGTCCCCGGTATCCCGGTTCTGGTGGAAGACGGCCTGAAGGCTATCAACTGCGTGGACTGGCTGCAGGATCTGATCCTTAACGGCATTATCGCCGGCGTGGGCGCTGTTTTGGGCTTTGTTCCCCAGATGCTGGTTCTGTTCCTCTTCCTGGCGTTCCTGGAGTCCTGCGGTTATATGGCCCGTATCGCGTTTATCATGGACCGTATTTTCCGCAAGTTCGGTCTCTCCGGCAAATCCTTTATTCCCATGCTGATCGGCACGGGCTGCGGTGTTCCCGGCGTTATGGCTTCCAGAACCATTGAAAACGACAGAGACCGCAAGATGACTATCATGACTACCACCTTTATTCCCTGCGGAGCAAAGCTTCCCATTATCGCGCTGATCGCGGGCGCTCTCTTCGGAGGAGCCTGGTGGGTCGCACCCAGCGCATACTTTGTGGGCGTAGCCGCTATTGTGTGCTCCGGTATCATCCTGAAGAAAACCAAGATGTTCGCGGGCGATCCGGCTCCCTTTGTTATGGAGCTGCCTGCATACCACTGGCCCACTGTGGGCAATGTTCTCCGCAGCATGTGGGAGCGCGGCTGGTCCTTCATTAAGAAGGCCGGAACTGTTATCCTCCTGGCTACCATTCTTGTTTGGTTCCTCTCCGGTTATGGCTTCAAGGACGGTTCTTTCGGCCCGGTCGATATGAACGACAGTATGCTGGCTGCTGTGGGCAACGCGATTGCCTGGATTTTTGTTCCCCTTGGCTGGGGCGATTGGAGAGCTGCTGTGGGTGCTTTCACCGGTCTTATTGCAAAAGAAAACGTGGTCGGCACCTTTGGTATTCTCTATGGCGGCATGGAAGAAGTCGCCGAAAACGGCTGGCAGATTTGGGCGAATATGCGCGAGGCCTTCACGCCTGTGGCGGCGTATTCCTTCCTGGTGTTCAACCTCCTCTGCGCTCCCTGCTTTGCGGCTATCGGCGCCATCAAGAGAGAGATGAACAGCGCCAAGTGGACTTGGTTTGCTATTGGATATCAGTGCGGCCTTGCATATGCGGTTGCTCTCTGCATTTTCCAGATCGGCACTCTGATCGCCACCGGTTCCTTCTCCGTCTTTACTGTGGTGGCTTTCCTGATCGTGGCGTTGCTGCTGTATCTGCTGTTCCGTCCCTATCATGAGAGCAATTCCCTGAAGGTAAATGTGCGGGTATAACATTTGCATATCTCTGCATACGTTCGGGATTTTTTGAAAGGAGGATCATTTAGGATGTTTGAGTTTTTGGCTCAGAATTGGGGTTCTATCGTAGTAGGTCTGGTTGTCCTGGCGATTGTTGCGGCGATTATCCTCAATTTGGTGCGTACCAAAAAGCAAGGGAAGAATTCCTGCGGCTGCGGTTGCGATCACTGTGCGGCTTCCTCCATGTGCCATAAAAAGCCCGGATGAATTCTGGTTCCGTTTACAAAGACCATGGAAACCTATTACACATAGCTGCAG
>URRG01000341.1 GCA_900550095.1 uncultured Oscillospiraceae bacterium | reverse complement strand
CGGTCGGTTCGGAAAGCTCCAGCCTATATAAAGATGAAGCGCCCCGCCGGTTTGCTTACCGGCGGGGCGCTTCTTTGTGGAAAGGGTCATGCTTTCTGCTTTCTCTCGATTTCCGCTATCATCTCCACCCGGCGCCCATGGCGGCCGCCCTCGTATTCGCCTTCCATCCAGGCGTCTACGATCATTTTCGCCAGTTCGGGGCCGATTACGCGGGCCCCGAAGGCCAGCATATTGGTATTGTTGTGCCGCCGGGAAAGGGAGGCGGAGTAGGGTTCGCTGCAGGTGACGCAGCGGATCCCGTTCACCTTGTTCGCGGCGATGGAGATCCCCACGCCGGTGCCGCAGATCACGATCCCTCTTTCCACCTGGCCGGAGGCTACGGCGTTGGCTACCTTTTCGCCGAAAACAGGGTAATCTGTGCGTTCCTCGCTGTGCGTCCCATAGTCTGTGACCTCATGGCCCTTCGATTCCAGATATTCCTTGATCTCCAGTTTCATCCGGTAGGCCACATGGTCGTTTCCGATACCGATTTTCATACGCTGCTGTTCCTTTCTGCTGTGCTGTATGTTGTGTGCCGCATCCTGTATGCTGTATGCGCCGCATGCAGCTGCTCTTTTGGTTTGTGCCGCGCGGGTCTGCCCGGATGTTACATCTGCCGGAGCTCCCGCAGGATCTCCGCGTAGCTTTGTTCCTTCCCAAAAATGGAAGAGGTCCCCAAAATGAAGCCCTCCACTCCCATGGCGGAGAGCTCGGCGATCTTCTGCGGGGAAATGGCCCCGTCTACCAGGACGCGGTAGCCGTATTCCTCCCTCAGGGAAAGGAAACGGCGGATCTTATCCGTTACGAACCCCACATAGTCCTGGCCCTTGAAGCCGGGGTTCACCGTCATGATCAAAAGGTAATCCGTCAGGTGCAGAAGCTCCCGGACAGATTCCAGAGAGGTGCCGGGGTTCACGGCCAGACCTGTGCGCTTGCCGGCCCTGCGGATTTTGTCCAGAGTTCTGGCGGGGTGCAGATCGGCCTCCGGGTGGATGTATATGATATCGGCCCCCAGGCCGGCAAAAAGCTCCACGTAGAGCCCTGGGTTCTGGATCATCAGGTGGACGTCCACCGGCTTTTTGGTGTTTTTCCGGATGCACTGCAGATCCTGGGGCCCCATGCCGAAATTGGGGACAAATACGCCGTCCATCACGTCTACATGGAAGATGTCCGCTCCGGCTTCGTCCAGCCTGAGCACCTCGTCTTTAAGGTGGTCGTAGTCGGCGCACATCATAGAGGGGCAAAGATAACTCGTCATGGCGAAGACTCCTTTAACCGTATGAGTAAACGTTTTCTCTATTCCACAGCATAGCACATTTCGGGCGCGAAGTCAATTCAAAAGTTTCCGGTTCGCCGGAAAAGAGAAAAGCCGGGCCGGGAGAAGCCCCGGCGGACGTCGCGCTGCTTTGCCGGACCGCACGGATACTGAGACGGCAGGGCATAGGGAAAACGGGCGGGGAACAGTTCGAAGATTATTTCCTTTGTTTTGCAGATGTTGCAGAGACCGGTCCGCCGGTTCTGCGGGGCCGCTGCATTCGGGGCAGCCGAAGCCGCTGTATACCGCGGGCAGGCGGCACGGGCTCCGGCTTTGGCTGCCCGGCTGCAGTTTCTGTATTTGGGATACTGTATTTCGTATTCCGTGTACCGTATACAGTATTCCCTGTTTCGGTTTCTGGTTTCTGGTTTCGGATTTCTGATTTCCGGTTTCCGGTCGCCAGTTTCCGACTTCCAATCCTCGGCTCCCGGCGTTCTTTTTGCGGTGTACGGTATGGGGCGCGGAGCCTTGGGATGAAGGGGGCGGATACAGAGTTTAAGACCGGGCGCCGCAGACCGGCAAAACGGCCTTTTTACAGGATACGGCCCGGTTTTGTATCCGCTCCGGGGCTTTCAGGCTTCTTTTACTTACGCTGCTATTTGATTACAAAATCATAAACGTTTACGTAAAACGATTTCATCATATACTCGATAGTATAGAGGATATAGGATATATACAGCTTGAGTTAATAAAAAACTTAAAATATTGCACAAAATTAGAAGATAAACTTTGCGTATAAAAACCAGATTGACAAGCGAATCGTTTCAGAATATAATAAGTTAAACGTTTTATTAAAGCTATTCTGCAGCTTGCTGCCTGTGCCTGCACAGTTTGGAGTAGGAACGCAGTCTGTGAAAACGGCGTTTTCCATCATACGCCCCGGTTGTTTCTCTCGCGCCCGGCATTCGGTCATTCAGGCGTTTCGACAGTTTGTCATTCCGGCAGGCGGAGAGAATGCGGGCCGGGCGGCGGCTTCAGGAAAAGCCCGGCGCCAGAAGAAGCCGGCGAGGTTTATGCCGGTTCCGGCGGGTGAAAGCTTTTCTAGTCCAGCAGTCCAACGGTTTGCGGGATTTACAATATCCCGCTATATTACTTATCATTCAGGAGGATCAGTATGGAACGAGGAGTATATTTTGACGCGTGGTACGCCAATAACCACTGTTACCATCCCAGCCTGCCTCTGCGCAGCCGCCAGATGGTGGAGGATCTGGAAAAATACAGGGGTACCATGCTCGTCTGGTCGGCTATGGGGGGAGGTTCCATCTCTCTTCCCTATCTGGAACACGAGGCCTTCGGCGAGGTGGATCCCCGCCTCCGCTTCTACGGCTTTATGAACGACAGCGAATTCTGCGAGGAATGCCGCAAGCGGGGCATAAAGGTGTTCGGCATCGTCTTTGAGGTGCAGGGCTGGGAATTCCCCGCGCTGGTGGAAGAGGGGAAGGATGGAAAACCCGTATTCAAGCTATTGAACGTGCAGGACGACAATGCGAAAGAGCCCGCGGACTGGTACGGTCTGCGGGAGTTCACACAGGATAAGCACTGGGAGGTGTTCGGCAAAAAGCTGGCCGATTACTATCCCCACGGGCTTTACAACAGCGACGGCGAAAGGGTCACGGATCTCTGGGAGGAATGCTGCGCCCGCACCTGGAAAGGCGTCCCCGTGCATTCCGACTGGGTGGAGGTAAAGGGACACAGGCAGACGGCCTATCAGATGTGCAGGAACAATCCTGTGTGGAGGGAGTATCTGAAGAAGATCATTCAAATCCAGATCGATGCGGGCGTTGCGGGCATCCAGCTGGACGAATGCGAGCTGCCCATGACCTCCATCGGGGCGGGCGGATGCTTCTGCAAGGACTGCATGAAGGGGTTCCGTT
>URRG01000340.1 GCA_900550095.1 uncultured Oscillospiraceae bacterium | reverse complement strand
GTGCTGGCGTTGCAGTGGAGGCTGATAAAGTATTGGGCGCCCCAGCTATTGGCGGCGTTGACCCGGGCGGCCAGACTGGAGGCGTTGCTGGTTCCCAGTTGCTCGGTGGGGGAATTTCGGGAGAGGCGAACGTCGAAATTGGGGTTCGCCCGCAGGAGATTGGCCAGACGGACGCCGACATCGTAGGTGATATCCTGTTCCCGCAGGCCGTTTCCTTCCGCACCCGCGTTGGGGCCGCTGGGATTATGTCCCTGGTCGATAAAAATTCGGATCGCCAAAAAGACCGCCTCCTAAATAGATTCTGTTGTATCCTATTCCGAAAGGCCGCAGGAAGTGCGGGGCTTTCTGTTCAGAGCCTCTTCGTCTGCTGTTTTTTCCTCTGTCTCTCTAGCCGCAGCCAGAAGCCTTCCGGCAGAAAGCAATATCTACTTGACAAAAGGAAAACACATATGCTATTGTGTACAAGTGTAGTTAGCTATATCTAACTGATTTTCTACCCAACGCCCGGGCACGTAGCCGCATACCGCTATACCGAAGGAAAACGGTTCACATCTTAATAAGGAGTGGAGAAAAAGTAATGAAAGAAAAACTATTTCAGCCCTTTAAAATCAAGGATATCGTCTTTTTAGCCATCTTATCGGCGGTTACACTGGCAACCTGCGCCGTTATGCCCTTGGTGGCCAGCCTGCAGACTGTCGTATTCGGCATCGCCCAGCTGATCACCTCCCTGCAGATTTCCATCTTCTTCACCATTGGGATGATGAAAATCCGCAAGCCCGGCTCCCTGCTTATCATGGCCCTTCTCACCGGGCTTTTTCAGCTCCTTATGGCGCCGCCCATGTTTTTCTCCAACATCATCGTAGGGCTGCTGATAGAGCTTCTGGTCCTGCTCATCTTCCGTGGTTATCAGAAAAACAGTGCCGTATTCTTCGCAGCGCTCCTGTATAATCCTCTTTCTCTCCCCTTCAATCTGTT
Organism: uncultured Oscillospiraceae bacterium; assembly: GCA_900550095.1. Classification (GTDB taxonomy): domain Bacteria; phylum Bacillota; class Clostridia; order Oscillospirales; family Acutalibacteraceae; genus UMGS1264. Next base: position 2,265 of record URRG01000340.1, on the reverse strand, counting down.
ATATAACTATCTTTTTGGCAGAGATGCCATGGTGGCGGTAGCTACCAAAGCGCCGTGGAGCACCGTGGGAATGACTCTGGCCGTTGTCGCGCTTTCCGCTCTGGGCTCCTGGATCGGAATCAAAATCTCCAAGGAACTGAAAAAATCGGGGGCTATGAAGAAGTGAGCGAAAAACTGCTGAACAAACATCCGATCCACCCGCTGATAGGTCTTCCAGCGGCTGTCCTGATCCTGGTATTCGGCCTTATTACGGCAAAAAGTATCTCCTGCATCTGGTATCTTGCCGGCATGTGGATCCTCTTTCTGGCTTTCGGCTACTGGAGAGCATGTCTGGCCGTGATTCCTGTAGCGGCTGCGATGAGCCTTGTTCTGGCCGGTATTACATACGCTATTTCCCAGGACTGGCAGGCAACTTATGCGGCGGTGAACCGCATTCTCGCCGTGTGCATCGCGGTGATCCCGGGACTGGCCCTTTTCCCTATCCTGCTGGTGCGCAGCTTTTCCGCACTCAAGCTTCCGCGTATGCTGACCCTCGGAATGATGATCACCCTGAATTTCTTCCCTCTCTTGGGCGGGGAAGTCCGGCAGGTCCGGGAAGCCATGCGCACCAGAGGCGCCGGAAGCCTTCTAAGCCCGCAGATCTTTTACCGGGCGTTCCTGATCCCTTTGATCATACGGCTGGTCAATATCTCGGATACCCTGGCTCTTTCAGTGGAAACCAGAGGCTTCACCACGGGAAAAGACGCGGCATATTCGGTCTATAAAACGGTGCGGCTGCGGCCGGCGGATCTTTTCTTTTTTATCCTTGTGCTGGCAGGCTCCATATTGGCGGTGATAGTATGAAAGCAATCGAACTGAAAAACGTCACCTTCTCCTATGAAGGGTATGAAGAAAAGGTTCTGGCGGACGCCAGCCTTTCCGTGGAATACGGCGAGGTCGCCCTTCTTTCCGGTTATTCCGGGGAGGGAAAAAGCACCGTTCTTTCGCTTATCACGGGCATAATCCCCCATGTGACGCCGGGAAGCATAGAAGGGGACGTTCTGATAGGCGGCGAGAGTATCCTGCACCAAAAGATGGGTGACGTCTGCCGCAAGGTCGGCGTGGTTCTGCAGAATGCGGAGGCGCAGATCATCCAACAGCTTGTGGAGGATGAAATCGCCTTTGGCTGCGAGAATTTCGCCTTTTCCCGGGAGAAAACCGCCGGGCGCATCCGGGAAGCCTGCGAACAGATGAAGCTTCAGCCTCACTGGAAGACCCGGACGCTCTCCGGAGGCCAGAAGCAGCGGCTCATTACGGCCGCCACACTGGCCACTGAACAAAATATCCTCGTGCTGGACGAGCCCCTCGCCAATCTGGATAAGCCGGGAGCAGAGCTTTTGATGCAGACCCTGCGCCGCCTGGCCCGGTCCGGGTATGCGGTGCTGGTGGTGGAGCACCGGCTGGATATGGTTCTTCCCTATATCGATACCGTTTGGAGCATCCGGGAAGGGCGCATCACAAAGATACAGGATAAAAGGTCGTATCTTTTGGCCCAGGCCGCCGATATTCCCGATACATGCGCGCCCGTCTCTCCTGGTGCTCCCGTGTTCACCCTTTCCGGCGCGGGCTTTTCAGCGGGGGAGCGGGAAATCATCCGGGATATCTCTTTCTCCGTCCGCAAAGGAGAGCGAATGCTTCTCTTAGGGGAAAACGGCTGCGGAAAAACCACTTTAATGCGTCTTCTGGCACGCCTGTATACGCCTACCAAAGGCATGGTCTCCCAGAGCGTTCTGCCTTCTTCAAAGCCGAAGGCCAAAGCGGGAAAGGAATGGTTCCGGCGGGTAGGGGTCGTCTATCAGAATCCAAACTACCAGCTCTTTATGCCCACCGTCCGCCAGGAGGTCTCTTTCGGAGCCGTCTCTCCGGAATACGGAGAAGAAATCCTCCAGATGTTCGGTATTGAACATCTTGCGGAACGGCACCCGCATTCTCTCTCTGAAGGACAGAAGCGGCGTGTTTCCATCGCGGCTGTGGCGGCCTCCAAGCCGGAGATCCTCCTTCTGGACGAACCTACCGTGGGGCAGGATTACGCCGGGCTGAAGGAGCTGGTGCAGATCCTCAACCGCCTGCATGAGGAGAGCGGCAATACAATGATCACCGTTACGCACGATATGCGGTGCGCCGAAGCGCTCTGTGACCACGCCGTTCACATCGAAAAAGGCGTCATAGCGGAAGAAGGCGGGAAAGAACTGGCACGCCGCTATTTTTATGGAGAAGAAACGCCTC
>URRG01000339.1 GCA_900550095.1 uncultured Oscillospiraceae bacterium | reverse complement strand
CAACAGGAATCAGACGGGCCAGACGCTGGGTTCCGCCAAAACCGGGAGTAATGCCCAGACCGGTCTCGGGCTGGCCGAACACGGCGTTCTCAGAAGCCAAGCGGATATCGCAGCTCATGGAAAGTTCGCAGCCGCCGCCCAAAGCAAAGCCGTTCACAGCAGCAATCACAGGGATCGGCAGAGCCTCGATCTTACGAAACACATCGTTGCCCTTTTTGCCGAAGGCCTCGCCCTCCGCCTTCGTGAGCTTACTCATCTCGCCGATATCAGCACCTGCCACAAAGGATCTTTCGCCCGCCCCGGTGATGACAAGGCATCTCACTGTTTCCAGATCAATAGCGTCCACCGCGGCCTCCAGCTCGGCCAGGACTTCGGAATTCAAAGCGTTCAGAGCCTTTTCGCGGCTGATGGTCAGAACCGCGACCATGCCCTTCTGCTCATATACAATATAGTTCATATCTACAGCCCTTTCGGAGAGGTTCTCAGTATTTTTCTACGATGGTGGCGCAGCCCATGCCGCCGCCGATGCAAAGGGTAGCCAAACCCTTCTTAGCATCAGGCCGTCTCTGCATCTCGTGGAGCAGGGTCACCAGGATACGGCAGCCGGAAGCTCCCACGGGATGGCCAAGAGCGATGGCGCCGCCGTTTACGTTCAGCTTCTCAGGATCGAACTCCAGATCGCGGGCAACCGCAATGGACTGGGCCGCGAAAGCCTCGTTGGCCTCGATCAGATCCATGTCGGAAACCTTCATGCCGGTGCGAGCCATAACCTTGCGGGTAGCGGCCACAGGACCCACGCCCATGATGGAGGGATCCACACCGCCGAGAGCACCGGCGACCCAGGTAGCCATGGGGGTGACGCCCAGCTCCTTAGCCTTTTCCTCGCTCATAACCACAACAGCGGCGGCGCCGTCGTTGATGCCGGATGCGTTGGCGGCGGTCACGATGCCGTCAGGCTTGAAAGCGGGGCGGAGACGTGCAATGCTCTCCTTGGTGGTGCCGGGACGGGGCCCTTCGTCCTTATCGAATACAACAGTAGCCTTCTTCTGCTTTACTTCAACGGGAACGATCTCATCGTTAAATTTGCCCTCAGCCTGAGCCTTTTCGCACTTCTGCTGGCTGTTGGCGGCAAACTCATCCAGCTCTTCGCGGGTGATGCCGTATTTTTCAGCTACATTTTCAGCGGTGATGCCCATATGATACCCGTTGAACGCATCCCACAGAGCGTCGTTCACCATGGTATCCACCAGAGTGCCGTTGTTCATGCGATAGCCGTAACGGCCCTGGGGAACGGCATAGGGGGCCATAGACATATTCTCCATGCCGCCGGCTACTACGATATCGGCGTCGCCTGCCTTGATCATTTCAGCGGCCATATTGACGCAGTTGAGGCCGGAGCCGCATACTACGTTCACGGTAACAGCGGGAACCTCCACGGGGAGACCGGCTTTAACGGAAGCCTGGCGGGCCACATTCTGGCCGAGGCCAGCCTGGATTACACAGCCCATATACACATGATCGACCTGCTCGGGCTTTACGCCGGCTCTCTTCAGGGCTTCCTTGATAACGATAGAGCCCAGAACCGGAGCGGGGGTTGTGCTCAGGGTACCGCCCATGGTACCGATAGCGGTGCGGCATGCGCCAGCCAGTACTACTTTAGACATACATTGTTCCTCCATTTCAATTCCAAGTTGTTCACCTGTCATGCTTGTAAGAAAAATAAACTGTATGTTAAATATATCACAATGTATGGGGAAATGCAAGAGATTCCTACAAGATTCTGCGAAAAAAGATGTTTAAAAATGCCCCTGCAAATCCTCTGCTTTTGGACGTTTCAGACACATTTTTTGCTTACTCTTCTTGTTCTGTTCCTATATCTTCTGCAACTAAAAGTTTTTCTGCAGAAATGAAATTCCATCTTAAATTGCAAAGAGAGTTCCTGCCGCTTTACTGTGCAGGAACTCTCTTGCTGTTTCCCTTTCAGCCTGCCGACGCGTCAAAGGGTGATCAATTCATAGTCCATGGTGCCCAGACCCATTTTGACGGCATGGTCAAAATATGACCTCCAGTTGGTGGACGGATGGGTGGCGTGGAAATGATCCGCATCCTTCTTCCCGTCGATCACACTGCCTGCGGCTGCCGGCTGGGCGTTGCAGAGATCCACGCAGGCCTTGTCGAGCGCGATGGGGTCGAAGGACGCCAGCATCCCCACATCGGGGATAATCGGCAGATCGTTTTCCGCGTGACAATCGCAGAAGGGGGAAACGTCGCAGATCAGACTGATATGGAAGCTGGGCCGGTTGCGCACCACAGCCGCCGTATATTCCACGATCTTTTTATTGAGGATATCGTTCGCTTCATCAGACGCGGGCATGACCGCGTCCTTGGGACATGCGCCGATACAGCGGCCGCAGCCCACGCACTTGGAATGGTCGATGGACGCCTTCCGGTTTTCAATGGTTATAGCGGAATGGGCGCAGTTTCTCTGGCACATGCCGCAGCCTACGCAGTACTCGTGATCCACATGAGGCTTGCCGGCGCTGTGCATTTCCATTTTTCCCGCTCTGGAACCGCATCCCATGCCGATATTCTTGAGTGTGCCGCCGAAACCTGTAGCCTCATGTCCCTTGAAATGAGTCAGGCTGATAAAATTATCCGCATCCATAATGGCGCGGCCGATCTTGGCCTCTTTCACATATTCTCCGTCCTCCACGGGGACCAGCTCCTCATCGGTGCCCTTGAGGCCGTCCGCAATCAGGATATGACATCCCGTTGTGAAGGGATTATAGCCGTTTTCATAAGCGGATTCCAAATGGTCCAGGGCGTTCTTGCGGCCGCCCACATAGAGCGTATTGCAGTCTGTCAGAAAAACCTTGCCGCCGTTTTCCTTAACGATATCCACGATCACCTTGGCATAATTGGGACGCAGATACGCCAGATTGCCGGGCTCGCCGAAATGGATCTTAATCGCCGTATACCGGTCCTTATACTCCAGCGTATCGATCCCCGCGACCTTTACCAGTTTCCGCAGCTTCTGCGGAAGAGTCACTCCGTTTTTAGCCCGAAAATCCGTAAAATACACCTTTGCTTTTTCCATTTTCATTTCCTCCTTTATATCGTTTCCTAAAGACGGCGCCCGCAGGTTTTTGTGCTCTTCCAAACAAAGAGAGATACAAAAAACGTCCTTTCCCGATGCGCCTTTCCACACCTTCATGCGCATGCCTTCCTGTATATGACTGTGTACATTATAGCACATTCCCA
>URRG01000338.1 GCA_900550095.1 uncultured Oscillospiraceae bacterium | reverse complement strand
GCTCCGTTGTGCCGGAGCTTACAGGGACGCTTTCCAGTGCCGTGCAGAAGCTGGTGGGAACGCCGCCTCTGGTGGTGGGGCCTGAAACGGAAACGGGCCTGCGGGTGCTTCTGGAAAATCCCTCCCAGCTGGGGGCTGATTTGGCCGCAGGCGCCATCGGCCTGATCGGGAAATATGAGCTTCCCGCCATGGCGGTGGATTTGGGAAGCGCCACCAAGATGTATGTGGTGGATGCGGAGGGCGGTTATCACGGCGGCATGATTGCCCCCGGAGTGCGCATTTCTCTGGATGCTTTGGCCAGCCGGTGTTCTCAGCTTCCAACGGTTAGCCTGCGGGCTCCGGGAAAAGCTGTATGCACCGAAACGGTAGAAGCGATCCAGTCCGGCGTCATACTGGGCACGGCATCCATGATCGACGGGATGATCGACCGGTTTACGGAAGAAATGGGAGAGATGAAAACTGTGGTCGCCACAGGCGGCTTGGCCGCAGCTGTAATCCCTCACTGCCGGAGAAAGCTCCTTCTGGATGAAAACCTGATCCTGGACGGGCTGCGTGTGATCTACGAGGCCTGCAGGGATAGAGAGTGATCCTCCGGCAGATGTGAAGAAACGATTCCCGTTTTCGCATGGCGGGCATTGTGCGGGGCGGGCGGCGCCGTATCCTTGATTATAGAAGGAACGGCAGCAAGGAGGTAACGAAATGTCTCAAAAAACCAATATGAGCGCAAAAACCCTGAAAATGATTCAGCTGGCGCTTCTGACCGCTGTTATTGTGCTGATGGCCTTTACACCGGTGGGCTTTATCCGGACCCCCGGCCTTGAGATCACCCTGATCGGCATTCCCGTTGTGGTAGGGGCGGTTCTCCTGGGGCCTTCGGGCGGCGCTTTCCTGGGGGCTGTATTTGGCCTTTGCAGCTTTATCCAGTGCTTTGGAATGAGTCCCTTTGGAGCGGTCCTGCTTGGGATCAACCCCCTCTGGACGTTTGTGGTGTGCTTTATCCCCCGGACGCTGATGGGCTGGCTGTCCGCCCTGCTCTTCAAGGGCCTGCGGAAGGTGGATAAGACCCGGTTCTTTTCCTTCCTGGCGGCGTGCCTGGGCGGCGCTCTTTTAAATACGATCCTCTTCATGACGGCTCTCATGCTCTGCTTCGGCCAGTCGGAGTATATTCTGGGGATGCAGGGTTCTATGAACGTATTTGCTTTTGTGCTGGCTTTTGTGGGTGTCAACGGCCTTATCGAAGCCATTGTGTGCGCCGTAGCCGGCACGGCTGTCAGCAAGGCGCTTTATATGTTCCTCTATAGAGACAAAGCCTGAATTCCCGCGGACGGCGGGCTGTCGGCATAAGGCTTGTGGATATGTCCCGCCCCTAAAGACCGGGGGCGGGACTTTTTATGGGGTTTGGAAAGCAGGCCGCGGTTTGACAGGCTGCGGGAAAAGAAGTATACTGGTTTCACGATTTGGGCTTTGGCCGGAAGCCTGTATACAGAGCCTGGAGGTTCTCCGGTCCCGGCCGCTGTTCTTACATGGATAAAAGGAGAGTGCTATATGGCTCAGGAATTGAGCGAAGAGAGAAAGAGCGAAATAGCCCTGGCCGATCAGCTCAGGGCGGAAGTGATGCGGGGACTTCAGTGCGGCGAACCGGTGGAAAGGCTTCTGCTGAAAGCGGTTCAGAGCATCGCTTTAAAGGAAAACGATACGGTTTCCTATCCGGAAGCCAAAAAGACCCTGATAGCCATTTACGGGGACGCCCTCGGCCAGCCGGTGCCACTGCAGATGGAGCTGGAGGAAACGGAGGAACGGCTGGAACGCCTTCGGAAGGCTTTTGAAGAGGGTGAAGGCGTGGAGCCTCACGACGTGCAGGAGCGGGTAAAAAACGCTATACGAGCCCATGAGGCCCGTATAGCTCTTTTACAGGATAAGATCGCCGGAAAGGCGTGACCCGGCATCTTAGGCGGTGTTATTGCAGTTCTAAGAACGCCGCGGAGCGGATGCGGCGGAAGGAGGCGGGAATATGGAGGAGCGTTTCGGGGTGAAGATCCCCCTTGGCTGGGCTGTGCTTCAGCTGGAAGACGGAGCTGTGACAGAGGTTTCCATGCGCAGAGAGACCCCTCCGGAGGCCGGCCTTCGCGGTGAGCTTTCTCCCCTGGCGGTCCAGGCCGCCCGGGAAATCGCCGAATATTTCGAGGGCTCCAGAAAAGAGTTCAGCCTGCCCCTTCTCCTGAAGGGGACGGATTTCCAGAAAAGCGTATGGGAGGCTATGCGGAAGATCCCCTACGGGCAGGTGCGCTCCTACGGCGATGTGGCCTTTATGATCGGGAAGCCTACGGCGGCCCGGGCGGTGGGCGGGGCCTGCAACAAAAATCCCCTGTGGCTTCTTGTCCCCTGCCATCGGGTGATCGCGGGCGATTCCTCTCTGGGCGGCTACGGAGGGGCTTCAGACGTGAAGCGCTTTCTTCTGCGGCTGGAGGGAGCTTCGTTTCGGGAATAGAAGTTTTTTTGCGTCCAATAATATAGAAAATAAAAAAGCGGCCCCCAAAAGGCCGCGTGGAAAGGAGCGCTTTATGGCGTATATCGGCTGTCATCTTTCCTCTTCGAAAGGGTTTCTGCATATGGGGAAGGAAGCTCTCTCCATAGGAGGGAACACCTTCCAGTTTTTTACTCGGAATCCCCGGGGGAGCAGAAGCAAAAAAATCGATCCAGAGGATGCTGCAGCCCTCTGCTCGCTTATGCAGGATAATAAGTTTGGCCCCATTGTTGCCCATGCGCCCTATACGCTGAATGCATGCTCTGCAGACGCTCACACCAGGGAATTTGCTCTGGAAACCATGGCGGACGACCTTGTGCGCATGGAATATGTGCCCGGGAACCTGTATAATTTCCACCCGGGAAGCCACGTGGGACAGGGCCCGGAGGAAGGGATCCGGCTGATTGCAGAAGCGCTGAACGCGATCCTCAGACCGGAGATGCGCACCACCGTCCTTCTGGAGACCATGGCAGGAAAGGGTTCGGAAGTGGGCCGCACTTTTGAAGAACTCCGCGCCATTTTGGACCGGGTGGAGCTTTCGGATAAGATGGGCGTATGCCTGGACACCTGCCATGTATACGACGCGGGTTACGATATCGTAAACGATCTGGAGGGCGTCCTTCGGGAGTTCGACAGGCGCATCGGGATCGAAAAGCTGAAAGCCCTGCATTTGAACGACAGCAAAAATCCCATGGGAAGCCGTAAGGACCGCCATGAAAAAATCGGCCTGGGTTCCATCGG
>URRG01000337.1 GCA_900550095.1 uncultured Oscillospiraceae bacterium | reverse complement strand
CTCCACCTTCTTTTCCTCGCCCGCCTTCAGATGGACGCGGGCAAAGCCGCAGAGGCTGCGGATGGGCTGATCCTCCAGCCCATTCCGGGAAATATAGGCTTCTACAACCTCATCGCCCTCCACAGCGCCCGTGTTCTTTACGTTCACAGATACTGTCAGGGACTCTCCGGCCTGCACAGAAGCGGGCGCTTCCAGCCCGGAATAGGCAAAGGAAGTGTAAGAAAGACCATAGCCGAAGGGATAAAGGGGCTTTTCTTCCATATACCGGTAGGTACGGCCCTTCATGCTGTAATCCTTGATATCCGGCAGGGTATTTTCAGAGGAATAGAAGGTAACCGGCAGACGGCCGGAGGGGTTCACATCCCCGAAGAGGATTTCGCCCACGGCACGGCCGCCCAGGGCGCCGGGATACCAGGCTTGCACAATAGCGCTGCAGTGCTCCTGCGCATAGGAAAGATCCATAGCGCTTCCTGCTGTGAGCACCACCACCACAGGCTTGCCCGCGGCGGCCACCGTCTCCAGAAGAGCCCTCTGGGGCTCGGGAAGCAGCAGATCAAGCTTGTCGCCTGCGGCGTAGCTGTTGCCGGTGTCGCCCTCTTCCCCTTCCAGAGTGGAATCCAGCCCCAGGCAGAGGATGACCGCGTCCGCCATCCGCGCTACAGCGTCCGCTTCGGAGAGCCTGTCGTTGGGGCCGGCGGAAAGGGGCTCCAGCTTATCCTTATAGAGGTGGCATCCCTCAGAGAATACCATCCGGATGCCGTCTCCCGCAGCGGCGCGGATCCCTTCATGGATAGTGATATACTGGGAAGCGGAGCCGTGATAATTGCCCTTCAGCACCTGGACGTTATCCGCCGTGGGGCCGATCACTGCCAGGGTGTGGATTTTTTCCCGGGAAAGGGGCAGGATACCGTCGTTCTTCAGAAGCACCACAGATTCACGGCTGGCCTTCAGGTTCAGGGCCTGATGGGCGGGGGAATCGTTCTCCGAATAGGGGATGCGGTTATATTCGCAGTTTTCATCGAAAAGGCCCAGCATATACCGGGTGGTAAAGGCGTGGACGGCGGCCTCGGTGATCTGCTCCTCCGTCACAAGCCCCTCCTGATAAGCCTCCATCATATGCAGATAGGTGACGCCGCAGTTGATATCGCAGCCGTTTTCCAAGGCAAGTGCCGCCGATTCCGTAGCCGTATGGGTCACCATATGGTTGGTGTGGAAATCCCGGATAGCCCAGCAGTCGGAAACAATATGTCCCTGGAAATTCCATTTTCCTCTGAGGATATCCCGCAGGAGGGTCTTGCTGCCGCAGCAGGGCTCGCCGTTGGTGCGGTTATAGGCGCCCATGACGGATTCAACCTCCGCCTCTTCAACGGCAGCCTCGAAGGCCGGCAGATACGTCTCCCACATATCCTTGGGAGTAGCCTTGGCGTCGAAGGAATGGCGCAGGGCCTCCGGGCCGGAATGAACGGCGAAATGCTTGGCGCAGGCGGCGGTCTTCAGATATTCCCCCTCCCCCTGCAGGCCCTCGATGAAGCGCACCCCCAAACGGGAGGTTAGATAGGGATCCTCGCCATAGGTCTCGTGGCCGCGGCCCCAGCGGGGATCGCGGAAAATATTGATATTGGGGGACCACATGGTAAGGCCCTTGTAAATATCCCTGTCCTCATGGGCGGCCTGCATATTGAACTTGGCCCGGGCCTCAGTGGATATCACATCGCCGATCTCCTTCATCAGGGGCTCGTCGAACATTGCCGCCATGCCGATAGCCTGGGGGAACATAGTAGCGGTCCCCGCTCTGGCCACGCCGTGGAGGGCCTCGTTCCACCAGTTATAGGCGGGCACCCCCAGACGGGGGATCGCAGGCGCATCGTACCGCAGCTGGGAAGCCTTTTCCTCCAGCGTCATTTTCCCCACCAGTTCCTTTGCCAGCTTTCTGGCTTCTTCCCGTTTCATGAATGAAAACGACCTCACTTTCTTTTCCGAAATATATCCGTTGGCAGGAAATCCCTCCGGGCTTCACAAACCGGTGCATACAATCCGTGTGCTCGTGCACACAATTTCGGATCCCGGTTCTCCTCCCCGTAACATCCCCGCCCCGTTCGGTTTTCTTCATTATGTAAGATCACGGGGGAAATGTCAACTGTTTTCCTGCTTTTCCACATATACGCAGAGAAAATCCTCCATGGAGAGGGGCGGCTTTTCTCCGCCCACAGAGACCGCGGCTTTCCGGGAAATCCCCGCCCGGCTATTGACAATCCTTTCCGCCGCCCGTATACTGATTATTAGCTGGTTAATTATTGGACAGCCTATGCATTTTGCTTTTCCGGCCTGGAGCCTGTTTCGAAAACAGTCTGCGGCTGTGCCGCAGTCCTGTATTCAGATATCCCCTGCATCCCGCCCCCCTTTTTTACAGACGCCGCCGGGCGGGCCTTTCGGTTTTTTGATTTTTCGGTTTTCAGGTTTTCAAGCTTTCAGTCCTTCTGATTTTCGGCCTTCCAGCTTTTCAGCCCTGCTGTCCGTATCCCGTATATATCTGTGTGCCAGCGTACAGGCACAGGCGCACAGGCACGAAGACATGAAGGCATGAAAAACGTAAAAATATAAAAGCAATAACCGGTATGCGGGTTATGCCGGTTCCCCCATGGCCGGCGGCTCCGCGCGCCCGCACAGGGACCATCGCATCCATCCGCATAGACTGTATCTGTATCCGCCAGAAAGGAGCGATCGTATGAGCAGTTCCGCTTCCGGGGGGAACCCCGGCTCTCAGCTGCTTTTTCTCATGCATCTGATAGACCGCATCCACGTACTGCACCGTATCCAGATGTTCCGCACCGGCAACATGATCGGGCTCTATCCGGGCCAGCCGCCCGTCCTCCGGTACATCGAGGAGCACCCGGACTGCAGCCAGCGGGAGATCGCCGAGGCTCTGCAGGTCTCCACTCCCTCCATTGCCAATTCTGTAAAACGGATGCAGAAAACCGGGCTTCTCACAAAGCACACCGACCCGGTGGATCTGCGCCGCTGCAGCCTGCGGATCACCGAAAAAGGGAAACGGCTCCTCTATGAATCCTACGAACGCATGGAAAAGGTCGACGCAGCCGCCGTGGAGGGAATAACCCCGGAGGAGATGGAGATCTTCTGCCGCTGCCTGGAACGAGTGGCGGAGAACCTTTCTTCTGAAGAATACAGGAACAAAAACTTTTTCTCTTTGCTGGCCGCAATAAAGGAGCTGCATCAGCAGACAGGAGAAGAAGAACAGCCTTAAACAGACGCTTCCGCCCATCTCCATCCGGCCCGCCGGCGGC
>URRG01000336.1 GCA_900550095.1 uncultured Oscillospiraceae bacterium | reverse complement strand
GGATGCAGAACATCCGGTCTTTTTTCATTAGCTTGAGGGTATATTGAGGAGGGTAGAACATGAATCAAAAATTGGTGCGGCTCCAATTCCTGATTACAGTTGTTATTATATCCATTTCTCCTTTTTAAGTTGTTACGGCGCTATGAATATTCTTTAAACTATTTCCAGGCAATTTACGAATTATTTTTGGCATAGATCTCCTACTGCGCAGTACAGAAAGCAAAAGAAAATAAAAAATCGCAAACAAACGTTTGAAGTTTATGAAAAAGTATGCTATACTGAAAGCGGAATTTTTTTACCCCCTGGATGGGCTTCCTGCCGGACGGACGGCGGAAACCGCCGGGGCGGGAATCTATATACGTATAAGCTGCAAGCGAGATCAAAAGCTGAAACAGGAAATGATGGGGAAACCGCTTGAGAAAGGTTGATTTTCCATGATGACAAAAAGCCAAAAAAAAGTATACGATTATCTGAAGAGCCGCGTTCAGGAGGGGCTTCCGCCCACGGTGCGGGAAATCTGCCAGGCTACCGGGCTGAAATCCACTTCCAGCGTCCACGCCCATCTGAAGACGCTGGAGAGGGAGGGATACATCAGCCGCGAGGCCGGGCTCAACCGTGCCATCCACATCGTGGGGGAACAGAAAACCGCCCAGGTGCCCATTGTGGGCCGGGTAGCCGCAGGCCAGCCCATCCTGGCTGTGGAGCAGGTTGAGGGCTACGTTCCCTTTTCGCCCCCTTCGGACGGGTATGAGTACTTCGCCCTGAACGTAAGAGGAGAAAGTATGCGCATGATCGGCATCATGAACGGGGATATCGTCATCGCTCAGCAGACCAGCACCGCCCGGGACGGGGATATCGTCGTGGCTATGATCGAAGACGAGGCCACGGTCAAGACCTTTTACCGGGAAAAGGACCGGATCCGCCTGCAGCCTGAAAATCCAGACTATCAGCCCATTTACGCCCAAAACGGCGAGGTCGCCATACTGGGCAAGGTGGTGGCCGTGATGCGGTATTACTGAACCAGCCGCCGCGTACGGGACACGCGGGACTTACAAGACATATAAGGACGCATGGAGCCTGGCTTCATGCGTCTTTTTTGTACAAAACAGTGCCGCAGAAATATGGTCTTTGGGCTTTTATCAAAAGCCGGAAGACGGGAAAGACGTATCCGAAAACGCGCCGGAAAGCCTATCTAAGCCCTTCTCTATAAGGCGGGAGGAACGCTCCTGCAATCTCTCTGCAGCTCTCTGCAGCCTTCTGCTGCGGCATTCTGCCGGGCGGAGCTGCTCAGCCGAAAGGCATTCGGATTTTCCTGTCTTTTTTTGCGTTTCTTTTCCTTTTTTGGCGTGAAATCCCCTTGCCTCTTGCAGTATGAATATTTTCCTGTAAACTGATGGGAGAAGACGGCGTGTCCATGCTTATGGGGCCGTACATCCATGGGGCCGTATTATACATGTACGTATGTACGGCACGCACGTTTGTATAACTGTACGTCCGTTTCCCGCGGAGGGCGGGAACAGGAAAAAGGGAGGTAAATCTATGAAACCGATGAAAAGCTACAGCCACATCCGGGGCTTCTGCCATCATGTGGACACGGATTTGGAGCGGCTCCGGCGGGAGCTGGGCTGGGCCAGGGATTTAAAGCTGAATTCCACAAGGGTCTGGCTCTCCTTCGAGCGCTACGAGGCGGATCCCGAAGGCTATTTGGAGGGGCTTCGCCGTTTTATCCGCACGGCCTGGGAGATGGGGATCTCCACCATGCCCATTCTGTTCAACGGAAACATGCTGGATCCGGAAACCATCCGGCCTGCTTTTTATCAGCGCGGCGACGCATATGCAGGGGCTGTGGTAGAAGCCCTGAAGGATGAGCCCGGCCTCATCATGTGGGATATCATGAACGAGCCTACGGCCAACGATTATTTCGGGAAGGCTTCCCCCGAAGTCCGGGAAGCCCGTCTTTCGGAAATCTGGGCTTTTCTCAGGCATTACTGCGGATTTGTGAAAGGGATAGATCCCGAAAACGCCGTTACCATCGGCCACGACAACGTTTTCGAGGTGGAGCCCACCGCCGATTGCGTGGATGTTCTTTCCTTCCACGATTACAAAGAAACTCTGGCGAAGGTAGAGGCGGGCTACGTATATATGGAACGGCTCAGCGCCAGGTATAACAAGCCCTTCATCAATTCGGAGCTCTGCTGCCTCTGCCGCTCCAATCCCTACGACATGGCCCTTAAAAAGGCCAGGGAACACGAAACAGGCTGGTATCTCTTCAACCTGATGATAGGCGAAGGGGTCTGGGGCGCTGTGCACGGCATCTTTTATCCGGACGGAACCCTGCGGGATCCCTCCATACTGGCGGCGGTGCTGGGGTATTACAGAAACCGGGATCCAAAAACCGTAGTGGCCGCCCAGCCCAACCAGGAAGGCTTCGTGGAAAAAGCCCTTCGGGAGGCCAACCGCGTCCTGCAGATCGAGCGCTCCGACCCCTTTGGAGCACACTCCTATACTGCGGAGGAAATTTTGGAAGCAGCGGAAAACTGCGCCAATATCCTGGAATGCTGTCAGCTGGTGCCTATGAACGTGCCGCCCACAGTGGCGATCAACCGGTTCCGCAGTGAGAAAAATCCCAATCTGGACGAGATCAAGGCGTTCACCTACCAGCTTGCCAAAACGCTGAAGAAGGCCTCCATGCTGGTGCTGTAAAGCCTGTGAAATCTCCCTTCTTAGCAGGGATAGACTTTAAAACACGGGCGTTCAAATCGAAACGCAGTGAATAGGACTCCGCAGTCGTCCGCCGACCACGGATCGCGCAGGGAAGAGGCCGCGCACTGCGCGGCCTCTTCCTATTTGAAAGTGCCTTCTGCGGTCTCTCGGTCTTTCCTTACAGAATCCATTTCTGCTTCCTGTATCTGTTCAGGCCGTAAGAGAGCTTCGCCCAACATATAGGCAAAGATTAAAACTATTCCATCTGCGGTCTTCCAGCCTTTTATAAAAGATAGATTTCTGCCTCTTGTACTTGCTCAAGCCGCAAAAGGCTTCGTGCCCTTTGGGCACGTGGGAAGCATACCCTACGGTACGCTTCCCTATATAAATGGTTTCGCCCAGAAAGGGGGCAAAAATATGGCTTAGGGAGTTATAGTAGGCATCTTGTAATTTTTAATTACAGGTCGGCCCGCACCGGCACGGTGCAGCTTCTTTACACTACATATTTAAAGTTTCTTCTGCGGTCTCTCATCCTGTCTTATACTAGTATGCTTCTGCTTCTTGTATCTACTCAGGCCGTAGGGCCCCCACTTTCTGGT
>URRG01000335.1 GCA_900550095.1 uncultured Oscillospiraceae bacterium | reverse complement strand
CCTTTTTGTGTGGTGCTTCCCGCTCTGCTGGCCCATGGGAGCTGTCAAACTCTCTCGTACTTTTGTTCGATTTCTGCTTGACAGAAACGTTTGTTCGAGTTACAATGCAATTAGAACAAAAGTTCGATCAAGGAGGTTTTTTCCATGAGCGGCTGGACTTTCTTTTTTATTCTGGTAGGCGTGGTCTTTCTGACCTCTCAGCTCTTCCGGGTCATCGACGCCATCGAGCGTCCCAACCGGCGGCATGACCGGCGGCGGACAGCCCTGCGGTGAGATGGACGTTCTGGAAAAGCTCACCATCCTGACCGACGCCGCCAAATATGACGCCGCCTGCACATCCAGCGGAGTGGACCGGCCCAACGTTCCCGGCCAGCTGGGCAGCGCCGTTTCCTACGGCCTCTGCCACAGCTTCGCCGCAGACGGGCGCTGTATCTCGCTTTTAAAGGTGCTGCTTACCAATTCCTGCATCTATAACTGCACATACTGTGTCAATCGTTCCTCCAACGATACGCCCCGGGCCGCATTTTCCCCCAGAGAGCTGGCGGAGCTCACCATAGCCTTTTACCGGCGGAATTACATCGAGGGGCTTTTTCTCAGCAGCGGCATCCTCCGCAGTCCGGATTACACCTGCGAGCAGCTCATCGAGACCCTCCGGCTCCTGCGGCGGGAATACCGCTTTGGGGGATACATCCACGTAAAGGCCATTCCCGGGGCGGACAGCGTCCTGATCTCCCGCCTGGGCCTTCTGGCAGACCGCATGAGCGTCAACATCGAGCTTCCCTCTGAAGCCGGCCTGCGGAAGCTGGCTCCCAACAAGACGAAAAGCTCCATTTTGAATCCCATGGGGCTCATCAGCGGAAAAATCCGGGAAAATAAGCACGACCTGGCCCTGTATAAACACACCCCCGTCTTTGCGCCCGCCGGGCAGAGCACCCAGATGATCGTCGGGGCCACGCCGGATTCCGACCTGCAGATCCTGCGTCTTACAGAGGGCCTTTACAAAAAGTACGGGCTCAGGCGGGTGTTCTATTCCGCCTATGTGCCTGTCTCCGACAGCGCCCTTCTTCCTCCCAGGGGCACAAAGCCGCCTCTTCTGCGGGAGCACCGCCTCTATCAGGCGGACTGGCTCCTGCGCTTTTACGGCTTTTCCGCCTCTGAGCTCCTGGATGAAAGCTCGCCCTCCTTCGATCCGCTGATGGATCCCAAATGCTGCTGGGCCCTCCGCCATATGGAGCAGTTCCCCATAGACGTGAACCGGGCCGAATACGCCATGCTTCTGCGCGTTCCCGGCATCGGCGTGAAGAGCGCAAAGCGGATCGTCACAGCCCGCCGGGAAGGGAACCTCACCTTTGAAGGGCTCCGGCGGCTGGGCGTCGTCCTGAAGCGGGCCCAGTATTTCGTCACCTGCTCGGGAAAGCTGACGCCCGGCCTGCGTGTCACGCAGGAGGGAGTTTTCCGGGCCCTGACAGAGCCCTCCCCCAAAAAACAGCTGGAAGGGGCGGAGCAGCTCTCCTTTTTCGATACGCCCGCCTCCCGCCTCTCCTGGGGAGAAGCCGCGGCCTGCCCTCTTCCTGCAGAAGCGTCCCAAAAGGGGGAGCGCCTCGTATGAAATCCTACCCGCTGAAGGAAAGCCCCAAGGCCTACCGGTACGACGGCAGTTTCGCTGGGTTCCTTTCCTGCGTGTTTGAAGCCTATCGGAAAAAGGAAAGTCCCTTTGCCATTTTTCCAGAAGACGCCCCCGCCAGTCTTTTCCCGGAAAAGTGGATCGAAACAGAGCGGGAAAAGGCCAGACGCGTATACGCCTCCCTGCGGAAATCCATATCCAGAGAGGCCCAGGAGCAGGTGCGCCTGGGGTTCCTCAGCTGCAGCCCCGAAAAGGAGCTCCTCTTGTTCCGCTTTATCCGCGCCGGGCTGGAGGAGGGTCCCGCCGTCATGAACCGCCTGGCGGATCCGGACGTCCACGGTCTCCTGAAAGCCGTCCGGCAGGTGCAGAACGAAAGCTGCCAGCTGCTGCAGTTTCTCCGCTTTTCCGATTCCGGAGGTGTGCTGACCGCCACGGTAGAGCCAAAAAACCGCGTTCTTTCCCTGATGGCGGACCATTTCTGCAGCCGGTATTCCGGGGAGCGCTTCCTGATCTGGGATAAGACCCATCGGGAGGCTCTGTTCCATTCACCGGAGAAATGGGAGATTCTGCCGCTTCTTTCCTTTACCCCGCCGGCGCCGGGCCGGGAGGAAGCGGAATACCGCCGGCTCTGGAAGCGTTTTTACGATACCGTTGCCATCGAAAGCCGGTATAACCCCCGCTGCCGCCGCAGCCACATGCCCATGCGGTATTGGAAGCACATGACGGAATTCCAGCCCGAAAGCGGCGCCTCCCCATCCTGCGGCGGGCGGAAGGGCCCTTCCCCGGAGGCGTTTACCTCTCTCCAAGGGGAACCGCGATTGACAGACGGGGAGAAACTCCCTATAATAAAATCATCTTTACCGGAGCCCACAGAAAGCCTGCCGGTTCCCATATCCCCGGGGGAGGAGCATCAGCATGCGGAAATTTCACGGCGCGATCTTTGATCTGGACGGAACCCTGCTGGATTCCGTGGGACTCTGGGCGGATATTGACCGGGAATTCCTGGGAAGCTACGGTTTTTCCGTGCCCGGCGATTACATGGACGCAGTCATGTCCCTGACCTTCCGGGAAACGGCGGAATACACCATCCGCCGCTTTGGCCTCAGGGATACGCCTGAGACCGTTATGGACCGCTGGACGCAGATGGCCCGGGAGGCCTACGCCCATACCGTTCCGCTTAAACCGGGGGCCAAAGAGCTTCTGGCCCTCCTGAAAAAAGAAGGGCTTCGTATCGCTCTCGCCACCGCCTGCCTGGAGGAGCTTTTTCTCCCCGCCCTGAAGCGTCATGGGATCCGCTCTGCCTTCGACGCCTTTATCACCACCAGGGAAGCCGGAAGCGGGAAGGAAACGCCCGCAATCTATCATATGGCGGCTGCAAAGCTCGGGCTCCCCCCGGAAAGCTGCCTTGTCTTTGAGGACGTGTACTCCTGCTCCCAGAGCGCCAAGGAGGCAGGCATGACGGTCTATGGGGTATATGATTCCCACGCGGCGGAGGACCGGCCCCGGATGGAGGCGCTCTGTGACCGGTACTGCCTGAGCCTGAAAGAACTCACGGAAGACGCCGGTTGGTTATATATCCCCTGAAAAGGACGTTTTACACCCTGCTTTTCCCGGAAGAGGAAAAACCCGCCGGAGAAATACAGCTTGACACGGCCGCCTGAGGGCGGCCTCTTTACTACGTTG
>URRG01000334.1 GCA_900550095.1 uncultured Oscillospiraceae bacterium | reverse complement strand
CTGCACTGCGAGGGCACCAAGACCGTCTATATCGAGGCGACTGGTCCCTGCGAGGAAGATTTCAACACGGTGGACGCCCCCGAAAAGATCGCTTCCGAATTTGAGGAAACCGCCTTTGAGGGCAAGCTCAGCCTCGACGCGAATACCTTCCTGGTGGCCCGCTTCCCTCTTGCATAAATCCCGCCTAAGCACAGTCTTTTTCTAAACAAATGCTGAAACGTCCGGAACCTGTGGAGGCTGCCCCATTCGTAGGACAGTATGAGGGTATACCGCATAACGCAGGCGGGCTCCCATCGCTTGAAAGCTCCGGACGTTTTCATCTGCATATTTTGTGAATAGTATCGACGTGCTCTATGCATATCTCAAGACATGCGGTATACTGGCTTTAGTGCCTGTAAGAGCTTTCATTGAACCGTTTTCCAGCATTTTGAAGCCGCTTAGCGGCTCTTATGGCATAGGAGGAGCATACTATGAATGAAAAACT
Source organism: uncultured Oscillospiraceae bacterium (assembly GCA_900550095.1). Lineage (GTDB taxonomy): Bacteria > Bacillota > Clostridia > Oscillospirales > Acutalibacteraceae > UMGS1264. The sequence goes on along the minus strand of URRG01000334.1, from coordinate 2,828 downwards.
GCAGAATTTCTTTAGCGAACAGGAAAATTCCCATACCCTGGAAAAGCAAAAACAAAGGAACGAGCACCTGATAGATTTGGGACTCTACGAAAAGGTCTACTCCGGCAAGCGGGAATGCTCGGAGGAATATCCATTTATAGACCAAGAGGGAAACAGCTATAAAAAGGTCGGAATACCTGTTACCGACGATGAGTACCGCAGAATCTGCGAATATGCCCCCCAAAAAAGCGCTAAATCCACCCGTGCGGATATACTAAGCAAGGCGCTGAATATCTTTGCCGTACTCCTTATAGTCGTCTGCTTTTTTATGGGATTGGCGCTCGGCACCCAGGAAATCGATATGGGCTCCTATTTCTCTGAAACAGTGTTTTCCTTTGCCGCAGCACTTCCGTACTGGATGGGAGGAATCATTTCCGGCGTTCTTTTTCTGGCGCTGGCCGAAATTATCCGCCTGTTGGGAAGAATCGCGGAAAAATAAGTATAGCGGCAATGCAAAAGCAGCTTCGGGATTCTTCCGAAGCTGCTTTTCATATATCTGCCGCCTTTGCCGGCGGAAAGTCATTCCGCAAAGACTATCCTGCCTTCTTCAATACGGGAAATGACCGCGAGGGAACCAAATGCTCTTTTCCCTGAACGATCTGCCTCCATCCTGAAGGCCTTTTTCCGATCACGACGCCGCAGCCCGCGAGGCCCCGGAACCCGCACGATCTTTAAAAGCCCCTCCGGAGCCCAGCTGTTGGCCAGAAAAGCATCCAAGATCAAAACGTTGTCCGGATCCATAATGACGTCAATGTCGTAATAATTCATCGGCGGCAGCTGGAAGTTGTTATTTTTAATTCAAATCGTGATATCCGCAATTCTTCGGTAGATTTCTTCCTCTGCGCCTGGCAACAGGAACCGTTCGGCAAGATCAGCCATTCATGATCTTGCCTGGACGGAAAAGCTGCTGACAGTATACTGTGACAGCCCTTCCGAGACGCTTCCCCAGATCCGTCAAATAATTCTGCGGCCATATATCCATGAGACCTTTGGGACTTGGGTTTCCGGTTGACAGAGTGGTTCTTTGGATATGGCCTTTACATATTTAAACCGTTGCGTCTTACGACTTAAACGACGAACCTTCGTCAATGATCATGGTCTTAAAGGTCCAGGTCGGGCCGGTTCCACTCCAGGAAAACGGCGGCCGGCCCTGCTGTTTTTTTATCATACAGGAAATCCCCCGAAAAAGCTGTGCAGTGTTCAACATACCGCAAAAATCACTGTTTCTCAGGAACTCCCATCCGGAAAACTTTCTTGCAGGCCGTTCGACCCGGATTCAGTTCTTTTTATTCTTTCTTTTGTTTCTTATCTTTTTTTGGCGAGATATGCTTAAAAACTGTTGTTTTTTGTGTATTTTCATTTCAACTCTTGTATCAAAACAGGCTTTTTTGTATAATAAGCCTGTTGTTTTTATTTTATTTGCAAAAGGAGGAGTTACCATGAAACCATTGAAGGACTATAGTTTCGTCCGGGGCGTATGCCATAATCCGCCCCGGGATAGAGACTGGGCACGGCTGGAAAAGGAACTGGGCTACTGCAAACGCCTGAACATCAATTCCACCCGCTTCTGGATGGATCAAGAAGAGTATGAAAAGGATCCTCAGGGCTATATCGAGTATGTGGGAAAATTCATGCGCACCTGCTGGGAATACGGCGTAAGCAGTATGCCTATTTTCTGGAACGGCAACTTTATTGTGGATTTTAAAGAGCCCACAGAGGAAGAATATGCCAGGGCTGCCGCATACGCCAAGGCGATTATAGACGCTTTCAAGGACGAGGAATTCGTCATCATGTGGGACGTTATCAACGAACCCATGTGCAACGATTATCTGCGCAAGTGCACCGGCGAGCTCTATGAAAAGCGCTATGCCGACCTCAGGCGCTATGTACGCCGCCTGTGCGGGATCGTCCGCTCTCTGGATCCGGTAAACTGCATCACCGTGGGACATGAGCAGGTAAAGCACTGCGAATCCTCTGCAGATCTGGTGGACGTCATCTCTTATCACGATTATCTGACCACCCGCGCCGATATCGAGGGGGCCATCATCAACGCGGAAAAGCTCAGCGCCGAAAACGGGAACAAGCCTATCCTGAACACAGAGACAGGCTGTGTAGGCCGCGCCAACCCTTATGATATCGAAATCGAAATGGCCGCAAAACACAATGTGGGCTGGTATCTTTTCAATCTGGTATCCGAAGGATTCTGGGGCGATATCCATGGCCTCGTATATCCGGACGGGACCATCCGCGACCCCGCCGTCATCGCCGCTTTATTTGGCTTTTTCCGCAACCGCACGGAAAACCGCATCCGCGTAAATGCCAACAAAGAAGGGCACGCCTACCGGGCCGTTAAGGCCGTGGAAGATGTGCTTCGGGTGGAGGAAACGACGCTCTTTATGTCTAAGCACAAAACAACGGACGATATCCTCACCGCGGCAGAATATTGCGTGAATATTCTCGAAGCCGCGGAGATGGTTCCCATGTGGGATCCGCCTTCGGCTAAAATCGAATGCTGGCGGCGGATGCCCGAAGAAAAACGGGATGTATATGAAATCAAGCGTTTCGCCTATGATATGGCCGAGCTTGTCCGTAAGAACTGCATGTTCTAAAAATACACTGATCGTCTCAGCACAAAGCGGCCGCTGAAAACAGCGGCCGCTTTTCTATTCGTTTTACAGCTTCTGCTCCTGCCTCAACCCGCAGATTTTGCCTGCGTCAGGGGAACGGAAGGATTTTCCTTAGAAAGATCGATTCCGATGAGATACTTTTTCTCTACACCTGTAAACAGA
>URRG01000333.1 GCA_900550095.1 uncultured Oscillospiraceae bacterium | reverse complement strand
GCAATACGGCTGATTTTGTGTGCAAATATTTCCGCAAGGGTCAGTTGATTGCCGTGCAGGGGTCTATCCAGACGAGGACCTATACCGATAAGGACGGCAACAAGCGCAAGGCTGTGGAAATCGTTGCCGACAACGTGCATTTTGCCGAGCCGAAACGCGATACCACCCAGGGCGCCGTTATGGGCAGTACGTATCATTCCCGTCCGGAACCTGCTGTTCAGCAGCCCGCTCCCGCTTATTCAAGCGGTAATGCCGACGATTTTGAAGAGATCCCCACAGATGACGATCTGCCGTTTTGATCTCTTCCCCCACTGATTTGATTGTAAAGGAGGCTTTTTGCCATGGCCGAAAGAAGCGAAAGACCTGAGCGCCGCGGAGGCCGCAAGGGCCGCAGAAAGGTTTGCGGTTTCTGTGTAGATAAGGTGGAATCCATCGATTACAAAGACGTCGCAAAGCTTCGCCGCTATATCTCTGAGAGGGCAAAGATTCTGCCCCGGAGAGTGACTGGCACCTGTGCCCGTCATCAGCGCGAACTGACTGTTGCTATCAAGCGTGCGCGCCATCTCGCGCTGCTCCCCTTCAGCAACGACTGATTTTGAGAGGGACAAGCTCTATGAAAGCTTGTCCCCTTTCTTTATTTTTGTATCATATAGTAGAGTTCCAGAAGAAAGAAGGTTCCCTCTCATGGTCATCGACTCCCATGTGCACATGTTTCCGGAGAAAATCGCCGGAAGGACCCTTGAGCATTTATCTGAGATCGCCAAAAGCCCCTACCATACAGACGGCACCGCTTCCGGAACCATCCGTTCCTTTGACGAATGGGGGATCGACGCGGGCGTTGTCATGCACATCGCTACAAAGCCTTCCCAACAGGCAACCATCAATACCTGGGCCGCCTCTCTCCAGAAGGAATTTTCCGGCCGCCTGTTTTGCTGCGGTTCCGTGCATCCCGACGCGGAAGACGCCCTGGAAGAAGTGGGGCGCATACGGGAAAGAGGTCTCCACGGAATCAAGCTGCATCCGGATTATCAGGGATTCATGGCAGAGGATCCGAAGCTCTATCCTCTATATGCAGCCATCGCCGCTTCGGGCCTTCCCGTCGTCTTTCACACGGGATGGGATCCCCTCTCACCCGGCTGTATCCACGGCTCTGCGAAGGGAATCCGGCAGGTGGCAAGGCTGTTTCCCACTCTGAAAATCGTGGCCGCTCATATGGGCGGTATGCGCCGATATGACGATTCCGAAAAGGAATTGGCCGGCGTGGAAAATGTGTGGTTCGATACGGCTATGTCCTGCCTCTATTGCGAACCGGAACAGTTCCTGCGTCTCTGCCGGAAGCATGGAACGGATCGCATCCTCTTCGGCAGCGACTGCCCCTGGAGCCGTTCCTGCGATGAAAAGGAATATCTCCTGCGTTCCGGCCTTACCGACAGCGAGCTGGAAAAGATCCTTTGGAAAAATGCTGCCGGTCTCTTTTCCCTTCCTATAACAGAATAAAGATACGAATCAATAACCGGATATCCGGGCAGTGATCTGCACAGATATCCGGTTTTCTATTTATATACAATGAAAGGAATTACAACTCGTAATGTCCCCATTCCGAGCATTCCAGAAGCGTATCCCCCTCATAGCGAAGCTTCAGGGAAAAGACGTTTTTTCGTTCTTCCAAAAGCCGGAACATCTCCTTATCGCCTTCCCAGAGTTCCAAATCCTGAAGCCTTTCTTTATCCACCCATTCCAGAACTCCCTCGTCGCATTCCTTCATTTCCCCCGTAAAAGAAGAGGAAGTAAAAAGAAAGATATACTCCGGCTCCTGCTTATCGCATATAAATGTCAGGATACCTCGGAAATTGTATTCCTCGAGCGTGAGGCCGGTCTCTTCCCTGACTTCCCGCAGAAGGCATTCCTCAGGGGTCTCACCCGGTTCAAATTTGCCGCCTACCCCGATCCATTTGTCGTGGTTCACATCGTTCTTTTTTGTTATGCGGTGCAGCATCAGGTATTTCCCATCTTTTTCCAGGTAGCAAAGCGTTGTCTGTGTCATCTTTCCATTCCTCTTTTCATGCAAACGATCCGTTTTCTCAGGCAGCCTTCGGTCTATCCGCTGCGGGCGCTGCAGCCTTTGAGCCTATTATACAGGATCTGCTCCGGCTGAATCTATCCAATTTCAGCGTATACGGCCCCGGTCATTTTCATATAGCGTCTCTCACTCTCGCAGAATCTTTCCTTTTTATTTCTGTAACAACTTGCTTCTGCAAAAAACAGGGCGCTGTCATCCGCAACGCCCTGTTATACTGCATACCTATTCGGATTTAGACGGATCCGGCCCTTTGCTGATCACAATCAGCACCTGGGAGCCATAGGGCATCTCATCCCCAGCCTTGACCCCCTGATAACCCACGGCCAAGCCGGATGCCACCGTATCGCTGTATTCCTCCACCTTTGAAGGAACAAAGCCCTCGTCGGCTACGGCTGTAGAGGCAGACGCAAGATCCAGCCCCTCTATATCGGGCAGCTTGCGGACTGCAGGCCCCTGGCTGATCACGACCACTACCGCCGTTCCCTTGGACATCTTCGCTCCTTCGCCGGCCTCCGGCGTCTGCGATATGATGCTTCCCTCCGGCACCGTGTCGCTGAACTGTTTGTTCGCAGCAGTCAGAACCTGATACTCCTGTCCTTTGGCGGCTTCCGCCACATCCTCATATTTCTGCCCCACAAGGTTCGGCACATCGATCAGGCCGGAATCCTCCTCACTGGAAGCCTCCTCCTGGGAGCTTACATCTGAAGACAGGAGGGAAGAAGTTTCAGAAGGCACTGAAGACGTTTCTGAAGAAGAGGTATCCTTTGCATTTTGAGAGGATATCCAGATCACACCCACTGCCGCCAGCACAATTAGACAGCATACGCAGGAAACCAGAACCCAAACAAAGGGCGGTACGCTCCCCTTCCTTCTCACCGGAGGAGGCGTCTGCGAAGGATAGACCGGCGGAATATGCTGCAGGCTCGCCGTTTCGATCGTGACGGTGGGCGAAGCGGAAAGCTCAGCCCGAAGCCTCTCAAAGGTCGGCGTCCTCTTTTCCGGAGAGACCTGCAGCGCGTTTGCCAAAGCGCTCACCACATGGGGCGGTATACTCTTCAGAAGAGAACTGGGGATCAGCAAACGGGGATCCTCTTTCCGCTTTACAGCCGGCTGAGGCATAACTCCCGTCAGCGCAAAGAAAAGGGACGCCGCAAAGCCGTATACATCCGTATATTCCCCGGCGGATACCCCCGGCATGTACTGTTCAAGAGCAGCGCAGCCGGCATAGAGGTC
>URRG01000332.1 GCA_900550095.1 uncultured Oscillospiraceae bacterium | reverse complement strand
GAACGTAGGGGCTAACGCAAATACGGGGCTTGATTTGTCCAATATGGGTGGTAACTATTCTTCGGAGGGCACGCAGGCGATTGCGGAGCTGATCGGAGCGATGTCGGGCGGCTCCGGCAGCGTGGCGGGAACAGCGGGAGACATTGGAAATGCGGCTGGTGATTCCCTGGCTGGCAGCAGCCTGACGCCAGAGTCTACCCGGCTTGGCACGGAGGCCATGAATGGCCTTGCCAATGCGATCAGTTCCGCCAGTGGGACTTTGACAAGCGCCGGAACGCAGGCAGGGAATTCCATATTGCAGGGCTTGAAATCGGCAAATATCGCTCAGAAATCCCGGACGGAGGGACAAAATTTTGCAAAAGCCTTGGCGGATGCAATCAAGTCTGGTTCTGGAAATGTACGCGGTGCGGCAAGTTCCCTTGCAAGTGCGGCGATCAATGCGGTGAACAGTGCAGGGCTTAACAGTTCTGGTTACAGTGCGGGTACCTCATTCAGCGCGGGTCTGGCAAATGGTATTCGTGTAGGTCAAGGGGGCGTTGCGGCCGCAGCGGCAGCAGTTGCCCAGGCAGCAGTGGCAGCGGCAAATGCGAATCTGAAGATTCACAGCCCGTCCAGGGTAGCGGCAGAGATTGGAGAGATGTTTGACGCAGGTATTGGAACAGGGCTCATGAGAGGAATTGGAGTTGTAAGAGCGGGCGTTAAGGATGTGGCGGATGTCATGGGCGCAGATACCAAAGCTGCGCTGCAGCGTCTGCAAAGCCGAGCAAAGGCTGGTCCGGTTCTTCCTGGAAATAACAGCCTGGGAGGACTGAGTCGGAGCACTGTAGATTACCAGGGAATTTTGGATGAATGGGAGATCAGGCAGAGAAGACTGAACCGGCAGAGAGATGAACGTCCGATTGTCTTGAATGGAAGAAATCTGAACCGGGCAGCGAAAACGCCTGGGGGAAAGATTGGAGGTGCGATTTCAGTGTCATGAAGTGCTGCTATGTGAACAATAAGGGGAAGAAGATTGATCTGATGAGTTATCCATACCGTCTCCTCACAGGTGAATTTTTTGACTATGAATGGACGGAGACCAGCTACAGCAATAAGATCTATGGGTTTGAGCGCGGAAGCTTCGAAAAAGAAATCAAGCTGGACGTTTTCTGCAAAAAGGCGGAGTTTGCGGGGTATATGAATGCACTGGAGGATACTGTATCGGAGGATGTGCTGCAGAATTCTCCGGGGAAACTCTATGTAAATAATGAGTATTTGGAATGTTTTGTGAAGGCTGTGAAAAAAGAGGAGTGGGAGGCTGGGATTTATACGGTGGTTACGCTGACCATTATTTCGGACCGTCCTTTTTGGATTAACGAGTCTAAAAAGAGTTTTTATAAGCAGGCTGAAGAAACAGAAAAGGAAGGTCTGAATTATCCTTTTAACTATCCTTTTGATTATGTGCCAGGGGACACGGGAACCCAGTTCTGGGAATTAGACCATGTGGGGAACTGCCCTTTTACGCTGATCGTATATGGGCCGGTGGAAAATCCGAGGATTTTGATTAATGACCATATTTATGAGGTCTATACCACACTGTCGCAGAGTGAGTATTTTGTTCTGGACAGCAACAAGCATACCATTACAAAATATCTCTCCAATGGGACGACGGAAAACTTGTTCAACAGCCGCAGAATGGAACAAAGTGTATTTGATGATTTGGAGCCGGGGACACTGCGGATTACCTGGCCGGAAACCTTTGGTTTTGATTTGGTGATCTATATTGAGAGGAGTGAGCCGCGGTGGACAGGCTGATCTTGGCGGATACGGAGCGCAGGGAAATCAAAGCGCTTTTGGATGTGAGTATGGATATTGACTTGAATGAGACGAAAGATTTTGAACTGTCTGTGCATCGGTCTGCGTGGGATGATACGTACCAGTACGGCGGCTATATCTTTAAACCCGGAACGGAAATCGGCGGAAGAATCGGCCGGCTGAATACGGATACTGCGTTGGAGACCGTGAAGGTCTGCGGCCTTACCTGGCGAGGGATGCTGAACAGGAAGGTCATTGAGCCGCCTGCCGGCCAGGATTACCGTCGGGTCAGCGGAGAACTGCATGAGGTGATGAAGGAACTGATCGAGCCGGAGTTTGAGGGGCTGTTTTTGGTCTCTGAGGCGGATACTGGGGTGACGGTAAAAAACCATAAATTTGAGCGGTACACGGACCTTTTAAGCGGCATCATTAAGATGTTGAAAAGCGTGAAGTATAAGCTGCGGATTACTTATCAGGAAGAAAGCCAGCGCGCGGGATATGTCTTAGTGGAGGCGGTTCCGATTATAGACTATTCTTCGCAGATTGAGCTTTCCTCGGACAGTGGGCTGGATTTTCAGCTCAATGATATTCGAAATGGATATAACCATATGATTGTAGCCGGAAAGGGAGAACTGGCAGAGCGGAATGTATTTCACCTGTATGCCTGGCCAGATGGAAGCATCCGGAAGACCCCGTATTATACCGGGATAGACGAGAGAGTTTACGTGTATGAAAATACTTCCACGGAGACGGAGGAAGTGGAGGAAAAGGCACGGGAAGAGTTTGCGGAATTGATGAACCGGCAGGAATTTACCATGAACACGTCGGATCTTCAGATGGAGGTGGGAATCGGAGATATACTGGGCGGCCGGGATTATCTGACAGGAGTCTATATGGCTAAGCCGGTAGAGAATATCATTTATACCACGGATGCTTATGGAACTATGAACGTTGAATATCAGTTGGAAGGAGAGGATTAGATGGAGTTTATTACGGGAGTCGGCGGGAAACCGCATGTGACAAGTACCCAGCACCGGAGTATTTTTGAGTCTGTGATAGGGCCGGAAAGTTATATTCTCAGCAAAGGAGAGAGGCTGAAACCAGAAGCACAGTCCAATAATATCATTCATATCGGAAGCGGAATGCTGTGCCACCATGGAGGTATTGCGGAGGTGGCACCGAATACCTATGACGCAGTGACAATCAGTAATGGAACGCAGGGGATGAACCGGATTGATTTGATTGTGGCAAGGTACAGCAGGGACCCGGAATCACAGCTTGAAAGCATGGAGTGGGTGGTGATTCAAGGGGAACCTTCTAGCAATGAGGCGGTGGTTCCGGATTATACACATGGAAATATGCAGGATGGAGATCTGATAGATGAGTGTCCGGTGTTTGCAGTTCACATCAAAGAGATTCAGGTGTCGGAAATCGAAACGCTTCTTCCTGTCGTGAAAACGGGTATCTATGAAGAGGGAAAAGATTCTGGATGGGTGACATTAACACCAGACGGGAATTATGAGGTGG
>URRG01000331.1 GCA_900550095.1 uncultured Oscillospiraceae bacterium | reverse complement strand
GGGTGACCTTCTCGTTTACTACCGGCCATCCGCTTTCATTAAAATTCGGATCCTTTCCTGAAGAAGCCCCTCCTGCAGAGCCGGCCCCGGAGGAAGAATCTCCTGAGCAGGCTGCCGCCGTGACCATCATAACTCCTGCCAGAAGACCAGCAAGGATACGGCCCATCATGTTCTTTTTCATAATTGCTTTTCCTTTCTTTGTCAGCTGAATCCGGCTGATTTTTTATATTTGAGGCTGGAAATCCGCCCAGCCAGTGTACCGATAGCATGATGACCTACCGACCCGATAGCTCTATACTCCGTAACAGCCCGCGCCGGTTCCTTCCGGCGCAGCCGCCGCCATATAAAGTGTAGATTTTCATTTTTCTAAAACAAAACGATACATTCTATTAAATGTCTCATTTCGAAGGGAATTGAGACATTTTTATTTTATATAAGGCAGAACGGCAACCTACAGTTTTTCTTTCGCACACTCTCAGAGCTCTGCGTCCGCTCCATGTTCAGGTATTCGATTCCCGGCCATACCGGTCCGCAGCGCTTAGCGGGCACATGTGCAGGCACACACAACACGCAGGCACGTATATAAGACATGAAAGGTATTTTTCAGAACCGCTCAAAGTATAACGCGCAATCCTTGATATCATCTGACAAAAGTATAAACAAAATAATTTATATATTCAATCGTAAAAATTATGTATTTTGTTTACTGTTTTCTTTTTTGCGTTTTAACAGATAAAAGCCGTATTTAGTGCTTGATCTGCATAATTATAAAAAAACTTATGATAAAATAGTAAAAACATATACATATAGCTCCTATCTTTCTATTACACGTGTCAGCATCTATTCAGAGAGGAGGCCGGTCCCTTGGCCAGAAAAGCCGATCCTATGCGAGTGACCATCCGCGCGGTGGCGCAGGCCGCGGGGGTTTCTACAGCCACAGCCTTCAACGCGCTTGCAGGGAAGCGGCAGGTGGATTCCGCGGCCGGCAGGCGGGTCTTGGAATGCGCCCGAGAGCTTGGCTATCAGCGGGAAAACCGTGAAGAATGCAAAAGGGCCGTCCATTTTGTGCTGTATAAAAAACACGGGCATGTGGTCATGGATACGCCTTTTTTCTCCGCTCTGATCCAGGGGATCGAAACCACCTGCCGCTCCAACGGCTTTTCCCTTTCCGTGACCTATATAGACCGTATCAAAAACGCCGCTTCGGGGGAGCTGATCCGGCAGATCCTTTCAGATACGGAGACGCCCCTTCTCCTTTTGGCAACCGAAATGGATGAAGAGGATCTGAGACCCTTCGCCGGGTTTCAGGGCCCTATGGTGGCGCTGGACAATCACTGCCCCATGTTTCAGCTGGATACGGTCTCCATCGACAATGTCATGGCGGGCCGCGCCGCAGGGGACTGCCTTCTCTCTCACGGTCACAGGGATATAGGCTTCGTCACCTCCTCGCTCCCGTTCCAGAACGCCCTGGACCGTCAGAAGGGTCTGGCGGAGGCCATCTCGCTTTCCGGAAAGGGCATATCCCTTGAGGCGGGCAATATTTTTGCCGTCACCCCCACTCTTGAAAAAGCCGCCAGGGAGCTCAGACGGCTTTTTTCCGCCCGGAAAAGCCTTCCCTCCGCCATGTTCGCAATGAACGACATCCTGGCCTTTGCAGCCTGCAGAGCCCTTCTGGAGACGGGCCGCCGGATCCCAGAAGACGTCTCCCTGATAGGAATGGATAATCTTCCCTTCGGCCAGATCCTCACGCCTCGGCTCACCACCATAGGCGTGTATAAGGAGGAACTGGGCTGCCGGGCGGTGGAACGGCTCATCGAGCTGGCAAAGGGCTCCAGGAAGCGCCGTGTGCCCATCAAGCAGACGGTAAGCGTCTCCCTGATCGAACGGGGAAGCGTCCGGCATTTGGAACATACGGGAGCCTGAACGGCAGAACATGTTTCTCCTCTTCCGCAGGTTTTCTCCGGCTTAAAGCTCCTAAACGAATAAACATATACACACATACATGCATAGGCGTATAGATATAGAAATACAGAGACACAGAGATACAGAGGCGGCGCGCGCCCTCTATCCATATATGCCGGAAATGCTGAAAATGCCGGGCCGCAGCCCGGCGGATAAAAACAGAAAGGCCGTTCCCGTACATCCAGGCGGGAACGGCCTTTCTATATACCGCAGAAGCGCTGCACAAAAGGCGTCTGCGCAGCAGCGGAAAGCCTCTTCCCGCCCGGGCATAGGCCGGACATAAAAGCAGCCGGAACAGCCGGCAGCCCGGGCGGAAACAGAACGGAAACTATCGCCGGCTGCCGGGCAGTTATAGACAGCGAGGCGCAGAGCGGGAAGAGAGAAAGAGGGAAAAAGAGAACAGAAAAAAGGGCCGGCAGAACGCGCCCCCCTCCGCGGCCCCGCTGGGATTCCCAGAAAGCCGTATACGGCTTCGAACGCTTTCCTCTCCCGGTCAGTCTTCCCGGCGCAGGCGAAGGTTTTCCATATCCGCTTCCGAAACAGCATAGAGACGGAAGGAAGAGGGCCAGGCCACCAGCCAGTCGTTGAGGCTGCCCCGTTCCATGCCCCAGCTGCAGTGGTGGAAGCCCTCATTCTGGCTGCCGAAGGGCCGCACCTTCCCGCGGATGGGCGTCTCGCCGTCGCTGATGCACTGGGTCGTGTTGTCATAAAGCGCCTTGGCCCGCTGCCGCCAGCGCTCATCCCCTGTGATATCCGCCAAGCGCAGAAGGGCGGGGACAGCCATGACGCCGTAGGCGTCGATATGATGATGCTGGGCGGAAACAGCCGTGCCCCCCGTGGTGGCAAAGCCGAACCTCTCAAAATCCGATCCTGCCGGATACAGCACGTTGTAGTGGTACATCCAGGATGTGAAATAGTAGGCCGCCTTCCGGGCGTATTCCAGGTATACGGCCTTCCCGGTTAGGCCGAAAAGCTCCACAGAGGAAATAATCAGGGGAATAGAGGTCTCCTTATCGATACAGGTGGTATCCAGAGCCCCGGCCGTACAGAAAAAGCCGTTCAGATCCCGTTCCACATAGAAGCGCAGAGCCTTTTCCGCCATGGCAAGATAGGCTTCCTCCCGGGTCTCCTTATAGAGCTCCACAAAGGCGCAGAGCAAAAATCCGCCTATGGTGCCGCCTTCGTCCAGGCACTCGCCGGTGAGCTTCCATTCCTTGCCGAAACCGAAGCGCTCGTCAAAATGAGCGAGAAAGAAATCGCACAGGCCCCTGGCCGCCTGCAGCCAGGCGGGTTTCTCCAGCCCAAGGGAACGCGCCAGCCGGAAGGCCCGCACCAGCTCCGCGGCCCCCCAACCCATGTTGCAGG
>URRG01000330.1 GCA_900550095.1 uncultured Oscillospiraceae bacterium | reverse complement strand
ATTTGCTTTAAGACAGATCCCCGCACATGGACTCTCCTTGTCATTGTCCGCTGACATTCAGCGCCTTCTGGCGCCATTTGCCCCGGCGGTAGAGGATCCAGGTGATCAGCGCGCCCAGGATCCAGGAGGCGAGAAGGGAAATATAAAGGCAGTCAGGATTGCCTGTTCCCAGATTGGCTTTATCGGCGGCTGTGAACCAGGCGATGCCGTAGGCAATGGGAACACGGATGATGACCGTGGTGATAACCGAAATCCACATAGGCGTCATGGTGTCCCCCGCCCCACGCATTACGCCGGAAAGCACCTGGGTCACAGACATGGCGATATACCCCACCGCCAGGATGCACATAAAGTGGAAGCTGGTATCCACCACTTCAGGCGTATTGGTGAACATCCCCATGAGGGGCCTTCCGAAAACCAAGATCATCGCCGTCAGGATAGTAGCAGCTACCACGCCCATAATGGTTCCATCCCTGGTGCCCTGATGCACACGATCCATCTGCCGGGCGCCGATATTCTGACCGGTAAAGGTCGTCATAGCGGTGCCGAAGGTGAAGTTCGGCATCATCGCGAAGCCGTCCACGCGCATAACCACGATACTGCTGGCGATCACCGCCGTGCTGAAGGAATTGGTGAGAGACTGCACCACCATCGCCGCCAGGGAAAAGATAGCCTGGCTCAGCCCCGCGGGCAGCCCCAAACGGGTCAGCTCCCATACCAGCTCTTTATGCAACCGCAGAGAAGAGCGCTTGACCACCACGATATTCTTCATATGCAGAAGCCGGATAAGACACAAAAGGCCGGAAAGGATCTGAGAAATCACCGTGGCGATAGCTACGCCTGCCACTGCCCAGCCAAAAACGGCCACAAACAGCAAATCCAGCACAATATTGAGCCCACAGGCGATCATGAGATACACCAGCGGCCAGAAGGAATCCCCCAGCCCTCTAAGGACGCCGGAAAGGATGTTGTAGGCTGCTGATCCCACTATACCCACAAAAACGATCACCAGATAAGTTTCCGAAAAACCAAAAATATCGCCGGGGGTGTTGAGCAGGGAAAGAAGAGGCCTGGTGATCACAGGGCCCAGCGCCATGATCACCACCGAGGAAAGCAGCGTCAAAACGATGGTATTCCCCACCGTTCTGGAAAGAAGCTCCCCCTGCCGCGCGCCGAAATATTGGGATACCATGACCGTAGCGCCGGTGGCGATGCCCATAAAGAGCACCAGAAGAAGGTTCAGAATAGGCCCGCTGGCGCCCACCGCCGCCAGTGCCGTGTCGCCCACATATTTGCCCACGACGATGGAATCCACCGTGTTATACAGCTGCTGGGCCAGATTGCCGATCAGCAGCGGAACCGCAAACTGAATCAGACCGCTCAGAGGCTTCCCTCTGGTCAGATCCTGCGCTCCGAAAAAGGATGATATTTTTCCTGCCATATGTATACAATTCCTCCCATTTTGATATCAGATATCCGTTCCTGCGCCAGTGCGCTCCGCCCCTTCGTTTCCGGGCCGGGCCCAAGCGCCCAAACCTTCGCCCCGGAAATGAAAGCAGAGAACCACCTCCGTTCAGCGCCGGAAGCGGTTCTCTTTTCGGATTCCATCCGTTTCATACAGAAGCCGCCCTCTCCCCCGCCCATCTCCCAATCACACGGCTGCCGCCGTAAAACGGAGCTATGCGGGCCTGAAAGCGGCTCTGTCTCTTTCCTTTGCCCCTTTATGCTTTCGTCTTATTTCGTATAGTTGTCGAAATATCCCTGAACGTAGATGATGGGAGTTCCCTTGTCCCCGCTGCCGGAGGTCAGATCCGCCAGGCTGCCGATCAGATCCGTAAGCCTGCGGGGGGTGGTGCCCTGGGTCGCCATAGTGCCCTTCAGGCTCTCCGCCTTCTCGTCCTTTTGATGGATATACTCCCGGATAGCGTCCCTCAGCTCTTCGCCGGAAAGGCTGGCAAAATCATTGTCCGCCAGATACTTGAGCTTTACCTCGTTGGGCGTACCCTCCAGGCCGGAAGTATAGGCGGGGGAGACCACCGGATCCGCCAGCTCCCAGATCTTGCCCACGGGGTCCTTGAAGGCGCCGTCCCCGTACACCATGACCTCCACATGCTTGCCCGTTTTTTCCAGTATGGAACGCTGCACAGCCTCCACCAGTTCGCCGCAGCGGATGGGGAACAGCTTCACGGTCTCCTCCGTGGCTTTATTGGAGCCTAAGAGGCCGTATTTGTCGTTATAGCCGCTGCCGTTTACGCTCCGGCGCAGGATATCGTCCAGAGAATAGACCTTCTCCGCACCCGCTTCCCGCAGGATACGTTTGGTCCGCTCCCGGGTGTGGATATCGCAGCAGAGCACACTTTTCGTATAGGAGAGGATGGCCTTGGGATTGTTGGCGAACACGATCTCCACCTCTGCGCCGCACTCTTCGATCAGCTTCTTATAGTACTCCACATAGTCCACGCCGGTAAAAACATGCTTTTCATATCCGAAATGGCTTCTGTACTGCTCTTCAGAGAGCACGTCCGTCCAAGGGTTCACGCCTTCCCTGTCCAGCGCGTCCAGGTCCACCAGATGATTGCCGACCTCATCGGAGGGATAGCTCAGCATCAGGACCACCTTGCGGCATCCTTTGGCGATGCCCCGCAGGCAGATGGCAAAACGGTTCCGGCTGAGGATGGGAAACAGAACGCCCACCGCGTCGTCTCCGAATTTTCCGCGCACATCCTCCGCGATCTGATCCACATGAGCATAGTTCCCCTGGGCTCGGGCCACCACGGCCTCCGTAACGGCGATCACATCTCTGTCGCGGATCTCAAAAGGCTCTGCCTCTGCGGCGGCCAAAACGGAATCTACCACGATCCTTGCAAGATCGTCCCCCTGGCGGATAATGGGAGCCCGGATTCCGCGGGATACGGTTCCAACCATTCGGTCCATTCTTAATTCCTCCTGCTTTTATTCACTGGTTCCTGTTCGCTTTTCCTGCCTGACATGCCCCAAACCGTTTTCCCCGGCGGAGCCCCCGCCCTTCTGCCATCCGCTCTCATACGGCGCCCACCGGCGCCAGGGCGGACGAAGGCCGGCCAAACAAGAGTATTATACCGGTTTCTGCAGCCGGAATCAATCCGTTACCTGCATATATTCCCAATATTTTTTACTTTTCCCCGTTTTCCGGCCCGGTTTTCCCTGTCCTCTTATACGGCGGCAGGATAGCCCCCTCTTCTTCCAGAGTTCCCTGCGCATAGCCACCTGCGGCTTTTCCTTTTCTTTACGGAACCGAGTGCAGATTCTTTACGAGCCCATGACGAACCGCGCGGCGGGGCCGTGATCGTCTGCGGGGCGGATCC
>URRG01000329.1 GCA_900550095.1 uncultured Oscillospiraceae bacterium | reverse complement strand
CCGAGCGCTGCCCAAATCTATTGAAGGCCGCCGCGGGACATGGGAGGGGGCTCCCCTTCGTGTCTTCGCGGAGGTGTGGATACGGGGGACTCCGTGAAACGGCCCGGTCGTTTCCCTTTCGGGCCGGTACTCCAGAGATTTCCTGCCGGAGCGAAGTCTTTCGCGGGCTGTCCCGGTCAGGACATATGGAAGGGCTTTAGCCGGCAGGGCCGCCTGAAATTGTGACATGGTCCTATAATTTCACATCAAAAATTGGTCCCGTCCTGAGCGGAACAGGCTTTCCGGCGCTTTCTTTTTCACTTAGGGCATGGTATAATATGGATACAGACGGGCTTTTCCCCGTATCGGAGGCCCAGCGCCCGTGCGCGGGCCGCAGGCATGTGCCGGGCTGTATAAAGGGACGCGGCGCGCTTTTTTGGGGAGGCTCCGCCCCGGCTTTTGGGAGCGTATTGCGTGGATTCCCGGCGGGGGCGTCCGCTTATCCCGCCCGCGGCGTATGCCAGGGCAGAGAAATCTTGCATGCGCGCCGGCATGGCGCGGCAGAAACCGGCGGCAGCGCACACTGATGTGCGCGGGTATGCCGGGACGAAGGCCGGCGTTTCTCAGAGGAAGCCCGGAGAGAAAAGCGGGCGGCTGTTCTGAAGGCGGATCGGAGGTAGCAGAGCGTGAAAAAGAATCTCTCCATCAAGGATATTTCTGCCATGTCTGGCGTTTCCATCGCAACCGTTTCCCGGATCATCAATAAAAACGGCCGTTATTCCAAGGAGACGGAGGAGCGGGTAAAGGCGATTATCGAGGAAAACAACTATGTTCCCAACATGGTGGCCAAGGGGCTTCGCACCAACCGGATGAACAATATCGGCATCGTGGTCCCCGACATCACCAACGAATTTTTCGTTCAGCTGGTGCGTGAGATCGAAAAATCCCTCTTTTCCTATACGTATTCCTCGTTTATCTGCAATACGAACGAGGAAGCGGAAACAGAGCTCAAGCATCTGAATATGCTCCGCACACAGAATGTAAGCGGCATTATCTATATTTCTGGTACCGATAAAAAAGGGTACAGGGAGCTTCTGGACGTTCCCACGGTCTTTATCGACCGTGTGCCGGAAAAGGCCGGCAGGAAATATGTGGTCATTGAATCCGACAATAAGGAGGGGGGCTTTCTGGCCACCAGCCTTCTGCTCAAAAAGGGCTGCCGGAATGTGGTCATGCTGGCGGACCGCCGCCGGCTTTCCAGCCAGAAGGAGCGCGTGCAGGGTTATCTGGAGGCGCATGAGCAGATGGGCGTTCCCGTCTGCAAAAGCAATATCATAGATTTGGAGCAGGTCAGCTTTCAGCAGGCGTATGATGCGGTCTCGGCCCTTTTGGACGAGGGGCGTGTCTTCGACGGCGTCTTCGCCTCCACGGACTGGCTGGCCATGGGCGCTTACGTCGCCCTTTCGGAGCGTCATATCCCTGTTCCGGAAAAGGTCAGGATCGTGGGGTTCGATGATATCTCCATCTCGAAATACAACGCAAAGCCCATAACGACCATCCACCAGCAGGTGGATGTCATCGGGCAGGCTGCGGTGCGCTCCCTTCTGGATCTGATCCAGAACAAGCCCCTGGCCGCGCAGCGCCATACGGTCCCGGTCTTTTTGGTAGAGCGGGAAACCACATAGGGCGTACCGCTTACATCCGTCATGCAAGGATGCTGATGAAGGCCTTTCCTTCTGACGGTTTTTTGTACAATATTGAGAAAACGTTTTCTCAATTTCTTCCATTTTTCTATATATAACTCGGCAATGGCTCCGGCTTCGTTGAGCGGGATGCCAAAGGAGGAAGTGAACTTTGAATCAGATTGAGTGCATGATCGGCGTGGACGTAGGGGGCACAAATACCCGCATCGGCTTAGTGGACCGCTCCGGCAGGCTTATGGATTTCGGCATTATCAGCACGGCTTCCCTGCAGGCGGAAGGGGATTTCTGCCGCCGCTTCCGCGAGACTCTGACGGAATATATACAGAAAAATCAGAGGACGTGCAGGATCTGCGGCATTTCCCTCGGATTTCCCTCCACAGTGGATAAAGACCGCCGCAGGCTCCTTTCCACCCCCAATATCCGCAATATGGACGATATCCCCATCGTGGATGAGATCGCCTCTGCCATCCCGCTTCCGGTATTTTTGGAAAAAGATGTGAACATGCTGATTTCACACGATATCAATTATTTCCATATCGACGAGAACTGTTCGGTGATCGCCTGTTATATAGGTACGGGCCTGGGAAATGCCGTCTACTTCAACGGTGGGATCCTGCGGGGAAAAAACGGCGTTGCGGGGGAATTGGGGCATATACCCGTGATGAATAAAAACGACCTCTGCGGCTGCGGCAACGAAGGATGCATGGAGAACTACGCTTCCGGCCGGTATCTTGAGAACCTGTGCAGGAGCCTCTTCCCCGACGTCCCCATCGACCAGGTGTTTGAGCGGTATGGTTCCCACCCGGAGATCCTCCGTTTTATCGAGTACCTTTCCATCCCTGTGGCCACCGAAATCAATATTTTCGACCCGGATTATGTTATTTTAGGGGGCGGGATCCTGCAGATGAAAAATTTCCCGCAGCTTCTTTTGGAAAAGGAGATCTATAAGCATACCCGCAAGCCCTTCCCTGCCGAAAACCTCAACATCCTCTATTCGCCCACGGCGCAGGAAAACGGCGTCATCGGCGCGGCGATATACGGTTTCCGGCAGCTGGGACACCGCCGGGAAAATGTGACAAAGCTGGAACCGCGGATGATGCGGACCGTATAACGGCTGCATGCCGGCAACACTGTAAAGTAAAGGAGGCATTTTGCTATGCTGACAGAAGAGCAAATCAAGGCCGCCCGGGAGAGGACCCTGGAATACTTTCAAAAGGCGGGCATCGTTCTGACGGAAGAGGAAAAAGAGCGCATAGAGATCGCGGATATGGGGCTGGGGCAGCTGGAAACCTTCGGCCTCCAGCTGATCACCTATGTGAGCACACAGAGGTGCAGCGCCAAGGAGCTGGTGCTGTTCCCCGGCCAAACCTGCCCGGAGCATATCCATCCCCCCATCGACGGGGAGCCCGGCAAGGAGGAGACCTTCCGCTGCCGTATGGGAACGGTATATCTCTATGTGGACGGCGAGCCCACTCCGAATCCGGCCTGCACCGTTCCCGAAGAAAAGAAGAGATGGTTCGGGGCGGCCCATGAGATCGTTCTGCATCCGGGAGAGCAGCATACCCTGTTCCCGGGAACGCGCCACTGGTTCCAGGCCGGGCCGGAAGGATGCATCGTTTCTGAGTTTTCCACGCGCAATGTGGATGAAAAGGATATATTTACGGATCCGGAGATCGTACGCTGCTGAGGCATGGAAAGAGGACCCGCCGCAGGCC
>URRG01000328.1 GCA_900550095.1 uncultured Oscillospiraceae bacterium | reverse complement strand
GGAGGAGCCGTCTGCAGCCCCCGCATCACAGACATCTGCGCCGGTATTATGCCGCCGTTTCCCGGGGCTTCTGCGGAAAGAAAGCCTCGGGAAAACAGCTCGCCGGAAATCTGCCGCGCCGTTTCATCCAAAAGGGACAAAAGGGCCGCAAACCCGTCGCTTTTCAAAAGAAACCGGGTATTGGGAAAACGGGACGCATAATATACATAATCGAAATTACTGTGCGCCGTCAGAAAAATGATTTTAGCCCGGGGCCATTTGCGGCAGATCGTTTCATGAAAAGAAAGGCCGTTCACAACAGGCATTTCGATATCCGTCACTACGATATCCACGCGCATCCGTTCCATAACAGAAAGCCCCTCCTCTGCGGAATACGCTTTTACAACATCGAATACCTCGCCGCGCCGTGAATGGATATATTCAAACAAACCGTCCGCAATCAAATACTCGTCATCCGTAAGAAGGATCCTATACATGGGCCGTTCCCTCCTTTTTCTCCGGCTTTCGGATATATACGGCGGCCTGCAGGCCCCCCTGGGACGTGCAGGAAAGCTTCAGCATACTGCCGTTATGGTAAAACAGCCGGATTCTGTGATATACGTTATACAGCCCCGTTCCGCTGTCCGGCAGTTCTCCGCATTCGAAAAGGCGGTTGAGTTCCTCAAGCTTTTCATTGGTAAAATTTTGGCCGTTGTCCCGCACAAGAATGCAAAAGCTCTCCGTATCCTCCTGGAAGGAGACGCGTATCATTCCTCCCTCCCGGGTTCCCGCCCCGTATTTATACGAATTTTCCACAAGCGTCTGCAGGCAAAACCGGGGAAAGGGCACAGAACGAAGGCCCTCCGGCAGCGGCTGTATATCGCACACGATCCGCTCCCCAAACCGGACATTTTGGATACCGGCATAAAGCGATACAAAACGGAATTCCTCCTCCAAGGAAACAGCATTCTGTTCTGCCCGGGATATATATTGATAATACTGCGAAAGCTTCACCGCCATTTCCTCAATTCCCTCATAGTCCTCCATCTGCGCCATCGCGCATATATTCAGAAAACCGTTGTGCAGAAAATGTGGATCCACCTGCGCATGCAGCTGGCGAAGCTCTGCCTGCTGCATCAAAATCTTTTGCTGATAGCCGCTGCGGATCAGATCCTGGATCTTTTCCACCATATAATTGAAACCTGTGTAAAGCTGGATAAAATCGCTGTTTTTTCCCGCTTTCACCCGGATGGAGAAATTTCCTGTGCAAACGGCCGCAAAGGCTCGATTCAGCTCAAGAACAGGACGGTTGAACTGACGGAAGAAAAACACCGCAAAAAGAGCGCTTGCCGCCAGAGAGACCGGCAGAAAAATTCCGAAAAGAAGGCGGTAGAGAAATATGTCTGAAAATATGAGATCGTATGAAACCACTGAAAGAAGGGTGAAATTTTCAAAGAAAACCGAATCCCTGCGCATCAGGTAATCCGTTCCTCCCATACGGACGCTTTGTACTCTTCCTTCTTCTATCTCCTTCGCCGCTTGCATACACCGATGCCCGAACGCCTTTGACGTGTTGTTCCCTGCCTGCGAGAAAACAAAGCCTTCCTGGGAAGCCAGGATAAGGTCGGATTCCTGCTGGGAAAAAAGGTACCAGAACAGCTCCGTGATTTTTTCAGAGGAAATCTCTACCGCTGCCAGATACAGGATTTTCTCCGCCGTGCCCTCCCTCGTAATGATGACAAAATTCCCGTCTGATTCCGCAAAGCTTATATAGTTTCCCTTTGACGTTTCCTCCAGCCATTCGTATTTTGCATCCATGACAGACACGCTTTCCCCCGACTGAAGCATCCGGCCAATAGAGGGAATATAAACCCTCATGTCTGCAATCCAGGAATTTCCTGCGACAAACATATCGATGGAATCCTGTACCTCCTCTATCATGCGGAATTTCTGATAATTGCTCGATACGTCGTAAAGATCGATAAGATACCCGATATCCACGCCTGCAATAAGGCTCATCTCCCCCGTGTAAATCGTCGAAACGATATTTTCGATATTTTTTGCAACGTATTCCTGCCGGGAATTCATACTGCTCTGCGATCTGGCATACAGAAGGGCCGTCCCTTGCATATACATAATAATGTTCCCGATGATGACGGGCAGAACAGCCAGCAGAAAAGCGCCCGCCATTTTTGCGGCCAGCCCGGGCTTTACCCCCTGCGGTCTCTTCACGCCGGAACATCTCCTTTCCAGAAACCGTCCTCCGGATCATATACATCCGGCTCTGTATCCGGCTGCATCCGGCTACGACTTGACCCCTCCCAGCGTCAGACCGGTTACAAAGTATTTCTGCAGGAACGGATATACTGCCAGCACAGGAAGCGTGGAAATCACAATCTGCGCGGCATTATAGGTTCTCGTATTGATTTTAGAGAGCTCCTCGATCTCCTTAAGCGAAAGATTCTGCATATTGCTGTCCTTTGTCTGGGTCAGCAGCACCTGCAGGTAGCTTTGCAGGGGAAAGGCCTCCATAGTATTCAGATAAATCTGGGCGCTGAACCATTCGTTCCAGTGATTCACCACGCAGAACAGCGTCAGGGTCGCAACCGCGGGCAGCGAACAGGGAACACATATTCTCCACAGGATCCTCCAGCTGCCGGCTCCGTCCATGCGGGCGGCTTCCTCCAGCTCAGGCGGCAGGCTTCTAAAAAAGTTGACCATCAGGATCACATTATATACCGGCACCGCCCCCGGAAGGATGAGCGACCAAAAGCTGTTCAGCAGGCCCAGCTCCTTGATCGTAAGGTAAGTTGGGATCAACCCGCCGGAAATCATCAAAGTGATGATGAAAAACCACACGTAAAACTGGCGGAAGCGCAGCCGGTTTTTCCCCATTGATAGCGGATACGCGGCTGTAATGATCAGGAACATATTGATCGGTACGCCCACAAGAAGACGCTTGACTGAATTCAGGAAGGCCGCGCCGAAAAGGGGCTGTTTCAGTATATTCTGGTACGCGGCCGTATTGAAGCCGACGGGAACGATGCTGACACGGCCCGCCGAAGCCGCCTCCATACTGGAAAAGGAAATCGCCGCCACATTCAGAAGAGGCAGCAAACAGACGGCGCACATAGCGCCCAGAAAGCAGTAATTGAATACCGCAAAGACTTTTTCTCCCCTTGTTCTGCTCATACGGAACCCCTCCCCTCTCAGATGATTTTATAGCCGGTGGTCTTATAGGCCGCCGTATAGGAAAATACTATCATACAGGTGGATATCAGACCCTTAAACAGCCCCACCGCGGTAGAGGGTGAAAACTGGAAATCTTTAAGACCCAGCCTGTAAACGAAGGTGTCGATAATATCGCCTGTGCTGTAGACGGAGATGGAATACAAATTATACACCTGATCAAAACCGGCGTTCAGAACGTTGCCGAGGCTGAGCGTCGCCAAAAG
>URRG01000327.1 GCA_900550095.1 uncultured Oscillospiraceae bacterium | reverse complement strand
TCGGCGGGCATCTCGGCATCATCGGGCAGAACTTCCACATCGAAAGCTGCGCCGCACTCTGCGCAGACGATCTTATCGCTGTCCATCAGGGTGTCTTCATCCACAATGTTGACGGTACCGCAGTTGGGGCAGGTGACTTCATAGCTGGTTTCAAATGCGCCGTCGTCATCCTCGTCCTCATCTTCGTCCTCATCGTCATCGCCGAAGATGTTGTCCACCAGATCATCCATATCTTCATCAATGGCGTCCAGCTCGTCAAAAGCCTGATCCAGGGCATCGTCATGCTCGCTCACAACATCGGCCATCTCTTCCAGCAGGTCCATCATTGCAACAATGATCTTGCCTTCCTGGGTGGTGGGGTCAAACTCCATCCCTTTCATCATACCGCGGATGTAAGCGGCCTTTGCATTCAGATCCATAGCCATAAGGGAAAACCTCCTTCACGCACTGTAAACAGGGTGTTTGTTTTTGCAATTTTCCAAAAAAGCCGGGACGCGGCAAAAACCACGGCCCGGCCATTTGTTTTAAGATCAGACGCGCTCCATATACTCGCCGGTGCGGGTATCGATTCGAATCATTTCGCCCTCGTTGATGAAAAGCGGGACCTTGATCTCCGCGCCGGTTTCCAGCGTGGCGGGCTTTGTGGCGTTCGTGGCTGTATCGCCCTTAAACCCGGGATCCGTCTTCGTTACCTGCAGCTCCACGAAATTGGGGGGCTCCACGCCGAACACGGTGCCTTTATAGGAAAGGACCTTGCAGACCATGTTTTCTTTCACGAACTTGAAATTGTCGCCCAGGATATTGGCATTGATGGGAGTCTGCTCATAGGTTTCGGAATCCATGAAATAATAGAGATCCCCGTCGCTGTAGAGATATTCCATTTCCTTTCTCTCTACATAAGCCGTGGGATATTTATCATTGGGGTTAAAGGTTTTTTCCGTTACGGCGCCTGTCATGACGTTCCGGATCTTGGTGCGCACAAAAGCCGCGCCCTTGCCGGGCTTAACATGCTGAAACTCGATGATGGAATACACGCTGCCATCCATCTCGAAGGTAACGCCGTTTCTAAAATCGCCTGCAGTGATCATACTGAAATCCTCCAATATCTGTATTTACAGCTTTAAGTGTATAATATTCTTGTCCTTTTTTCAAGGAATTGCAGAAATATTTTTTTCTGAACCCAGGGAAAATCTGGAATACAGAGAAAAAACGCTCCTTCTTTCTCCTTTTTCATACGCCGGGAACTTACAGGATGAGCAGCTCCTTGGGCGAATGGGTCAGATCCTCTATCCCATCCTCTGTGATGGCTATCATATCTTCGATCCTGACGCCGAATTTTCCTTCCAAATAGATACCGGGTTCCACTGTGACCACCATCCCTGGCTCCGCCTTCTGGCTGTTCGCCTTCTGGAAACGGGGCCATTCATGGATTTCCACACCCACGCCGTGACCGGTGGAATGGCCGAAAGCGTGCGGATATTCAGCTTCTATCAGATCTCTGGCCGCCTTATCCACATCACCGCAGGGAACGCCGGGACCGGCCGTGGCGATAGCCGCCTCCTGAGCCCTGAGCACCAGATCATACACATGGCGCTGTTCCTCGCTGACCTGGCCCACCGCGACGGTACGGGTCATATCCGAATGGTAGCCGTTGAGCAGGGCTCCTGTATCCATCGTGATAAAATCGCCCTTTTCAATAACCTTTTCAGAGGGTACGCCGTGGCACATGGAACCGTTGGCGCCGGAAACCACGATCAGCTCAAAGGCTACGCCCTCCGCGCCCTGACGGCGCATGAAAAACTCGATTTCAAGGGCGATCTCCCGTTCCGTCCTGCCGGGAGCGATACGGCCCAGAATATAAGAAAAGGCATCGTCTGTGATTTTCTGCGAATCCCGAATCTTCCGGATCTCTTCCGGCGTTTTGATGGTGCGAAGCCCCATGATGATCTCGTCCAGAGTGCCGTCAAGCACGGCCTCCGCCCCTGCAGAAGCCAGAATATCGGTAAGGAGCCTGGATTCCTGCAGGTACATCTTTTCGTTTTCCAGCAAAACCTTCTTTACGCCGTGTTTTTTGAGAAGCTCCTGAAGCGTCTCCCTCATGGAGGAATAACAGATCACCTCGCAGCCGTGTATAGATTTGGCCGCGGCCTCTCCGTAGCGAAAATCTGTCATGAAATACGCCGCATCCTTCAACACCAGCAAAGCTCCCGCGGAAGAGGGGAAGCCCGTGAAATAGAAGCGGTTCCGGTCCGACGTGATAAGGGCGGCTTCTCCCTGCGCGCCGTCTTTGAGCCCGGAAAGGCGGGCCATCAGTTTTTCAATAGCTGTCTGCATATGTGTTTCCTCCTTTTGCCTTTTTCCCTGTCAGCGATTCTCCAGAATATGCCGAAGAGCCTCCAGAGCCAGAAAATAGCTGATCTTTCCAAAACCGGAGATCTGGCCCGCGCATACGGGTGCGATCACCGAAACATGCCGGAATTCCTCCCTGGCATGGATATTGCTCATATGGGTCTCGATGAAAGGAACGGATTTCACGCTGGCGATGGCGTCTCTCAGGGCGTAGCTGTAGTGGGTGAAAGCCCCGGCGTTCAGCACCACGCCGTCGTATTTTCCTCTGGTTTCCTGTATTGCATCCACCAGAGCCCCCTCATGGTTGCTCTGATATACGTCGCATGTAAAGCCAAGCTCCGCCGCGTATTCCTTCACCTGACGGGCGATATCCTCCGCCGTTTCCTCGCCGTAAACGCCCTTTTCCCGGATCCCCACCATATTGAGATTGGGCCCCAGCAAAAGCAGCACGTTCTTTTTACTCATCCTTGCCGCGCGCTCCTTTCCGCGTTTCTCCTATACGCCGCTCCCGGATTTTTCTTCGGATGGGCTGTTCCAACCGCCGGCGCCATCCAAAGCGCAGAACGCTTTCCTCCCCTTGGGGAGTGAGCAGGATGGAACGGACGCCCGAGAGACGCGCCCCTAAAATATCGGTAAACACCTGATCCCCCACAGCCGCCGTCTCCTTTCGTGAACTCTTCATCCTGCGCACGGCCCTCAGATATCCAAAGGGAAAGGGCTTAAGCGCCATGGAAATAAAAGGAAGATCAAACTGAGCGGCAAAAGGCTCCACACGCTTCCTGAAATTGTTGGAGACCACGATAGCGGAAAAGCCTTCTTTCCGCATACGCGCCACCCATTCCACCACGCCCTCAAAGGGAAGCTGCGACCCGTGGCCGGAAAGGGTGTTGTCCGCATCTAAGATCAGCGCTTTCACGCCCATGGCGCGGAGAAGCTCAGGGGTGATATCCGTGATTTTTTCTTCCGCCGCATCCGGCAGCAATAAGGGCATAACCAGTTCCTCCAAAAACAGATGGGAGCTAAAAAAGCGGGCTTATAGCCCGCTTTTCAAGTCCCAGATTAGAAATGTCTCATCTGAATTTACGCTTA
>URRG01000326.1 GCA_900550095.1 uncultured Oscillospiraceae bacterium | reverse complement strand
AGCCCCCGGAGAGATATCTCTCCGGGGGCTCCCTGTGTTTGTGCCGTCTCAGATGTGCAGGCCGCGCTTCATGGTCCGGCGCGTCCTGTTGCTTTTTGCGGCTTTTCCGTTTTTCTTCGGCCCGTTTGAGGTTCGGCCCTCAGCCCTCTAAACTTTTTCCGGCCTGCGGATGCAGAAAACGATATGGGGCATATCCATGCCGTAATAGTGCTTTGTGAAGGAATCCACTGGGTTCATCCCATTGCGCCGGGCTACATTTTGAGAGGCTTCGTTTGTATCCCGGATGATGGAATACACTTCTTCCGCGTGCAGCGTGTCAAAGGCATAGTTTTTGCACGCTGTGGCCGCTTCTGTGGCATAGCCTTTATGCCAGTACGCTTTGCAGAAAAGATAGCCGACCTCCAGCACCTGACGGCCGTTGCAATCCTGCATGGTGAGGCCGCACTGCCCGATCATCTCCCCAGTCTCCTTCAGAATAACGGCCCAAAGCCCGAAGCCGTATTCCGCATAGCGGGCCAGTTGTTTATCCAGCCATTCATGGGCTTCGATGTCGCTGAAAGCGTGTTCGTAGGCGTACATGACTTCGGGATCCTGCAGCATCCTGCACAGGGCCGGGTAGTCCTCCTGGGTCATTTTTCTCAGATACAGCCGTTCTGTTTCCAGTATCATCCGGTGTTCCTCCTCACGATTTGTTTTTATAATGCATCGAATTCCCGCGCTATCCCGCAGAATTTTGCCGGGTGTATCAGTATACCGCAAAGCCGGGCAGATGTAAAGGGCAGAGAAGAGTGCTGCTTTTTCTGCTAAACAGGTATGATGTATACAAAGAACGGTTCCGCCCGGAATGGGCGCAAAGGGACACAATAGCTGGAAAAAGAGGGCCGTCAGCTATATCGATATAATTTTCGACAAGTACTACGTGCCTGATATTTCTTTACACAAAGCCATAATTCCGCGGACGGACATGGGAAACCCCGGATTTACCTCAACGTGGTGAAATATAAATCCCTTGTTTTCCGGCAGAACTTCCGCTGCGGCACGAAGAACGGCGTACTGCTCCTGATTCCCGTATATGATAATGTCCCGGATCCGGGGATGGCGGCCTATGACGGAAAGGGCTTCTGCGACGGCGCTGCCGTTGACGACGCCCTCCAGAAAGCTTTTTCGTTCCTCTCCTGTAGTGTGGGAAAAGAGCTCCAGAGAGCGGGTGATGTAAAGAGCCCGGTTGAAGCCGAAGCGTCTGAGGGCTTGAACGCCCCGTTTTACCCATTCCGGTTCCGGGTTCCCTTCTTCTATGCTGGAGCCGATGATGGTATCCCGGAGAATAGCGCCATAGAGCTCGCCGGTGACGGTGGAGAGCAGATCGGTGATCCGGCTGTTTTCCACCATGGCGGCCTGGGTGTGGGTGCCGGGAAGCAGAACGGCGCAGTCCGTAAGGCCCGTTTCACACAGGATACCCAAGATCTCGGTCTCTTCACCACGGACATTGTTCACCAGGAATGCCTCTTCCGGGGAAACCGTTACGCCTCTTGCGCAGGTTTTCAGCCCCGGAATCAAGAGCAGTTCCCTGTGAAAAAAGCTGTTTTCCCGGTAGCTCACGATGTTTTCCCGAAGCTCCCGGAGCCCTATGGGCAGAGAGAGGTGCTCTACCTCCTGCAGGCCGCTGGGGCTGGTGGCCATGCCGGAGAGATATATGCCCCGCACTTGCTCATCTTTTATGTGCAGAGTATCCAGGGCATTTTGATAAAGCCGCCGCAGGGCCCGGGGTCAGAATGGAGGGATCTCCAGCCAGAGCGGCGTCCCGGCAGCCTGTGCCGGCTTTATCATGGTACAGGATCCGCCCCCCTTCCAGGACAAAGATACGGGAGTTGGTGGTGCCGCTGTCAAAATATACGTTGATCATTGGGAAGTCTCAGCTCCTTCTACCCCGGCAGCGGAAAGCAGCCGTTTTGCCGCCTGTGTGACGGCGGCATAGTCTCCGCTGCGCACAGATGCCCTGTCGGCCAATTTTCCGCCCACACCGGCACAACAGGCTCCCGCTGCAAAAAAGGAAGCTATATTGTGTTCATCCACGCCGCCTACTGCAGCCATTGGGATGAAGCCCAGGGGCCCTCTCAGCGCCTTGATATAGCCGGGCCCCAAATCTCCGCTGGGGAATATCTTTACGATGTCGGCCCCTGCCCGATAGGCAGTAACAGCTTCACTGGGAGTCATGGCCCCCGGCATGGAGACAAGCCCCAGCTGCTTTGTGCGCCGGATCACAGATGTATCCGTATTGGGAGTGATGATATATCGCGCCCCGGCTTCACAGGCTGCCTCAGCGTCCTCGGGGGTCAGAACAGTACCGGCCCCAAAGAGCATTTCATTGCCAAAGGCGCGGCACAGGGCCCGGATCGCTTCGGGCGTGGAAGCGGGAACCCCGGCGTAGTCAAAGGTCACTTCCATCAGACGGATCCCGCCCTTCAGCAGGGCTTCTGCTGTGCGGAGGATTTCTTCCCGGGAAAATCCGCGCACGATAGCGATGATTTTGCGGGAGAGGATAGCTTCCATTACAGTCATATCGCAAAATTGCTTCATATGGTTCGCCTCCTTGTGTTTGTGTCAAGGTCAAAAACGGCGTTTCGGATTTTCCATTGAGTGGGGGAGAACAAGAAATTTTCGGTATAGGAATCAAAACTTCCCAGAGATACCCCCGCAGAAAATGCTTCCGGCGCTTTTCTTCGGCAAAAAGCGGCGCGGCCCTCTCACGGGCGGCGCCGTTTCCACTGGCTTCCGTTTTACCACTCGGCGATGGTTCCGTCGTAATTGCGCCACACGGGATTTTTCCAGTTGTGGCCTTCCGCTGCGGCTTGGCGGATCCGTTCTTCATTGATTTCGATCCCAAGACCGGGGCCCTGGGGGATTTCCACAAAGCCTTCCTTATACTGGAAGACAGAAGGATCCTTCAGATATTCGTAGAGCTCCCCGCCCTTATTGTAGTGGATCCCCAGGCTCTGTTCCTGAATAAAGGCGTTGGGGCAGCAGGTGTCTATCTGCACACAGGATGCAAGGGCGATAGGGCCGAGAGGGCAGTGGGGGGCCAGGGCCACGTCAAAGGCCTCCGCCATGCTGGCGATCTTTTTGCATTCGGAAATGCCGCCCGCGTGGGAAAGATCGGGCTGCACGATATCCACATAGCCGGCGGTGAGGATACGCTTGAAATCCCACCGGCTGAACATGCGCTCCCCAGTTGCAATGGGGGTGGAGGTCACATTGACGATGTCCCGAAGAGCCTCGATATTTTCCGCCAGAACGGGCTCCTCTATGAACATCAGATGATATTGTTCCAGCTCCTTTGCCAGGACCTTCGCCATGCTTTTATGGACCCGCCCATGAAAATCCACGGCGATGTCCATATCGTATCCCAATACCTGCCGGATAGCGGCGATCCTGTCGCTGACAGCC
>URRG01000325.1 GCA_900550095.1 uncultured Oscillospiraceae bacterium | reverse complement strand
AGCTCCACCTGGTCTGAGATAAAGTTTTCCATGTTCCAGTTAGGCTGGGCCTCGCAGATATCAAATACAAAAGAATGCAGCGCGGCTTCTATCTTTCCATCATCCTCAGGCATGGGAGTGCTCTTTCCATTTTCCTCATAATCAAACGTGAAAATAGGGAATCCCGCATTCTTTACTTCTTCGCTCAGGCGAATCTTTTGGCCGTCCACCTCATCGTTCGGTCCTCCGTTTGCTACGATCCCTTTCAGATTCGGCATTTTTCTGAGCTCTTCCGCTGTAATGTCATAATTGCAGATTTCGCTGTATACGCCCAGAGCGCGGATTGCGCGGGCCACATCCGTATTTCGTGTGCTGCCTAAATCCAGCACAGCCAGCATATCCTGTTTCATCTCTCTCATTCCTTTATCTCGCGGTCTTTCCGCTTTTTTTACAGTATACCACAACCAAAGCGGCCCGGTCTATATGGAAGAGAGAATTTCTTTCTCTTTACAGCCTGCGGCCAAAAGAATCCGCTGCCTCCTGCAGCTCCCGAAAAAAGCGGCATGGTGCGCTCCGACCAAAACAGAAAGGGTTTCCCGTTCTAAAACCGTATTTGCTGCAGCCCTTTATGTGTGAGATAAAACGGGGAACATAAGCGTATCCCTCTGAAAGAGATTCTCGCTTCCCTTCAGCAGGAACAGCGTGGTATCTTCCTCTTTATAAACCCGTATCTCCTCCTCGCGGGCATCCCAAGGAGAAAAGAGAAACTGGACCTGCAATGTTTCCTTTTTAGCCGCACTGCGAAGGAGCTCATCCAAAGAAGCTCCTCCTTCACAAAACACACCATAGCACAGCATGATATCCCCTTTGTATTCCGCCACGACAACCGCTTTCTTTTCCTCCAGATAATATACACAGTCCCTCAGCTGTCCGCCGCAGTAAAACATCAGGAGCTCCGGATTCCTGGGAAAAGCCAGCTTAGCATAAGGCGCGGAAGCTGCATATGTTTCCCAAAGCAAAGCTCTGCCGGCCGCGCTCTCCATATCCAGCTTCCGGGCATTTTCAAGCCCGCCCTCAAGCGTTCTGACACATTGGTATTCTCTTGCCTTTTCAAATCCAAACCGAGGATAAAAATCCAGTACACTGTCGTTTGCAAACAGATACACTCCATCACAGCCGTCCCTGAAACGTTCCAGAATTCTTTCCATAAGCCAGCGGGAAAGTCCTCTCTTTCTGTAGTCCGGCGCCGTCATGACCGTCCCCAGCTGGATATACTCTCTGAGCTTTCCTTCATATTGAAAAGAAATGCTGTTTACAGAAACATTCGAAACGACCCGCTCCCCATCCAACAGTACAAAAGGACAAAATTTTTCATTCCAGTAACCCGCCTGGAACCAAGGTTCAAAGGTAAGTCCCCCAAACACCTGTGCAGAAAGTTCGTTAAAGCTTCGCCTAAGGATTTTGTTATCCCGGATATCGCTGCTGAATCCATACCGCTTCCCCTGAATCATATACTCTCCGTGTCTTTTCACATGTCTTCTCTCCTGTCTCCCTTCTCCGGGATCCGTTTTCATAAAAACCGCCCGTATTGCTTTTTGAACTCAGAGCTAGAACTCATTCTTTGTTCTCTCTGCCCTTCCATAACCTATAAGGCATGACGGAGCAGCCAACAAGAGGAATCATACTTATAAACAGGGCCTCATTTTTTCCAATCCATTCACCGATAAACAGGAACATGCATTTTCTGCTAAAGTATATAAAAGCAATGAAAAAAGCCGCCTCTTACCACAAGAGACGGCCATTTTCTCAGATATTGCGGTCAGCCCCGTCAAAATCCAGATACTTTGCAATCGCTTCGTCAAGCCGTTTGATCTGATCGTCTGTGAGCGTCCAGTCAAAGGTAGCGCAGTTTTCAGCCGCCTCGGCGGGATTCCGCACACCGCAAAGAGCGGTAGAAACGTAGTCCTTTTGCGTAGACCAGTTGATGGCGATCTGCGGCAAGGTTTTTCCCGTCTCTGCAGCGATTGCATCCATAACGTCAAGAACCTTCATGACCTTACTGAAGCGAGGTTCTTTAAAGAAGGGATAAAAATGATTTCTGGGATCTCCCTGGCCAAATTCCGGCACCTTCCGGAACGTACCGGTTAGGATTCCCGCACCCAGAGAACCATATGTAAAGGTGCTGATCCCGCGCTGCGCACACCACTTCATCAGTTCTTCTTCTCCCCGCACCACCATGGAATACGGCGGCTGGATCGCCTCGATTCTGCAGACCTTCTCACATTCCAGAATCTGTTCTCTGTTGAAGTTGGAAAGTCCCACAAATCGAATTTTCCCCTGTCTCTTCAGAGTATTCATCGCCTCCATGGTTTCGGAAAAAGGTGTATCCAGATCCGGCCAATGCACAAAATAGAAGTCGATATAATCCGTACCGAGTCTCCTCAGAGACTGTTCGCATTCATAAAGAATGTCCTCATATCTTCCGTCCCGGCAATACCGGGAGCCTGTTCTCACAGCCTTGAGCGTCAGTGCAGAAGCCGCGCATTTAGTAGAAACAAAA
The DNA here is from genome assembly GCA_900550095.1 of uncultured Oscillospiraceae bacterium. Classification (GTDB taxonomy): domain Bacteria; phylum Bacillota; class Clostridia; order Oscillospirales; family Acutalibacteraceae; genus UMGS1264. Next base: position 912 of record URRG01000325.1, on the reverse strand, counting down.
ATTTTGGATCTGTCATATCCCTTCAGCGCCTTACCGACTACGGTTTCAGAATAGCCTCTGCCGTAATCCGGCGCAGTGTCCACCAAATTCACTCCACCGTCGAACATAGCCTGGATGGCCGCAATAGAATCTTTTTCATTTACTTCTCCATAACCGGAACCGCCGATAGCCCATGTACCCACCGCAAGAGCAGACACATCTACGTTTGCATTTCTAAAATGCTTATAACGCATAACTTTCTCCCCTTTCAAAATAGCTATTGTCATTGTAATGCTATGCAGCCATAAAATCAATACCCCTGTACTGTAGAAAAATTTTTAAAAATTCTGTATCATTATGCAATACAAATTCACAGCATATATACTGCACCGATACCACAAAAAGAATCGTACTCTAAAACGGAAGCTTTAATGCCTTATGCTGAAAAATCTCTTATATCCCGCCATTTGAACGCTACCGGACAACAGCAAAAACAAAAACGTGCAGCTGTACAACGTATGCTCTCCTAAAAAATCTATGGATGCCTGCAAAACCTGATACTTTTTCTGTCAGCAAAACATTGCATTTCATTGCCGGCGCTATACATAAAAGCACTTCCTGCATCATCTGATCAAACGACAAAAATATTCTATCGAACATAATAAATATCCCCTCAAAGCGGAGGACTTCCGTTTCGGGCAAAGCCCTAAAATTACAGGCAACGCACAAGTGCGTTTTTATTGGCCCGCCAGCCACGCATAGGATTGCTTGCTGCCCGTAAACGGGGGCGTAAAAACTTATCTGGTCACTTTCCCGATCTGCCTTTAACTGCTTCTCCATATACTTTTTCACCTTTATCTTTTTCCCCGCCGTATCCACATATTATCCTTTGCGCCATAATTCTCGATTTCCATATGCAAACTTTTTCTCCAA
>URRG01000324.1 GCA_900550095.1 uncultured Oscillospiraceae bacterium | reverse complement strand
CAGGTAAACAGGAAAGGGGGCCGGAGAAGTGATAATACTTTGGATTCTGCTGGGCCTTCTGGGTTTTCTTTTTGTTCTGACGCTGTTTTCCGTGGCTGTGTCGTTTTCCTTTGAAGAGGAAGCTTGCCTCACCGTTCGATATCTGTTTTTCCGTTTTTCGATCTTGCCGCCAAAGGAAAAGGAGGGGAAACCGCCTCCCAAAAAGAAACCAGGCCCGGCAAAATCAACCCCTCAAAAAAAGAAAGAAAAAAAGAATCCCTTTATGGACATACTACGGGAAAAGGGGCTGAAAGGGATTTTGAAAATCCTTCAGGAAGCGGCGAAGCTTTTAGGCGGAAGCCTGCGAAAGCTGGCGCGGCATATCCGGCTGAACGACTTTTCCTTGGAGATCGCTGTTTCTGCAGAGGACGCTGCAAAAACGGCTTTGCAGTATGGCCGGGTGTGCTCGATAGTATATCCAGCCACAAGCGTTTTGGTTTCGGCTGCGGCCTGTAAGCGGTATACGGTGGATGTGCGCCCCGACTTTGACGGCCACGCCATACGGATACGTGCTGCGGCAGAATTGAAGGTGCGGGTCCTGTTTGTGCTTCTTATGGGGATTTCCCTTTTTTTCCAAGGTCTTTCTTTTGCGAAGCGTCATGGACTTGCATCCCTGCTGGCGGGGCGGCAGAAAGCTGAAAAAGCGGAAGATACGCCGAAGCCGGCCAGTTGATTTGAGATAGGCGGAAGGCCGCGGCGGCCTTATAGAAAGGAGAATTTTTGATGAGCGAACATCCGATTGAAGGCATGATGGATACTACTCTTGAAAAAATCAAGCAGATGGTAGATGCAAATACGGTAATCGGCGAACCTGTTGTCTCTCCGGAGGGAAGTGTGGTGATCCCGGTTTCCCGTATCAGCTATGGGTTCGCTTCTGGCGGATCGGATTTTCCCTCCAAGCATGGAGCCGACAAATCCTTTTTCGGCGGCGGCGCCGGAGCGGGCGTTACGATCAATCCGGTGGCGTTTATCGCTATTCACAACGGCAATATCCGCCTCCTTCAGATCGACCCCTGTTCCTCTTCGCTGGATCGGGCCATCAATATGGTTCCCGATGTGGTGGAAACGGTAACGGGGCTTATCAATAAAAAGAAGAGCGGTTCTGAACAGACAGAGGAAAACTGATCCCCTCTGCATTTTGATTTCTGAATTCTGCCGCCTGCGCATATGATGTACGGGCAGGTGATTGAATTTGAAGAAGAAATGTGTAGCCGTCTTTTTGGCGGCGCTGTTTGCTTTGCCGGTATCAAATCCGGTGCAGGCCGAAGAAGTTCTTTCTCTTTCGGCTGAATCCGCTGTTTTGATGGATGCCTCCAACGGGCGGATCCTCTATGCAAAGAATCCGGATGAACAGCTCGCTATGGCCAGCACCACTAAGATCATGACGGCGCTTTTGACGCTGGAAGAGGCGGCAAAAGAGAACAAAGAGGTGAAAATCACCCGGGAAATGGTACAGGTGGAAGGATCCTCCATGGGCCTGAAAGAGGGCGATGTCCTTACCTTATGGGATCTGGCTGCCGGTATGCTGGCTGTTTCGGGGAACGACGCGGCCAATTCGGCGGCCATTGCCGTTTCCGGCTCCAAGGAAGCCTTTGCGGGGGAAATGAACCGGAAGGCCCGGGAACTGGGAATGGAAAACAGCCATTTTGTGACGCCCTCCGGCTTAGACGACCAGGAACATTATTCCACTGCAAGAGATATGGCGGTTTTGGCCTGCAGAGCCCTTGAAAACCGGGAGTTTGCGGCTATCGTCTCAGAACCTGCGATCCGTGTTACATATCGGTCTCCGGAACAGTCCCGCGTACTCACAAACCATAATAAACTTCTGCGGATGTATGATGGGTGTATCGGGGTGAAGACCGGGTTTACAAAAAAAGCTGGGCGGTGCTTGGTTTCCGCCGCGGAGAGGGACGGCGTTCGTTTGGTGGCGGTTACGCTGAACGCTCCTGACGACTGGAACGATCATATGACTATGTTCGATTACGGATTTTCCAAGACTGCTCTATATACGCCGGATGAGTCCGGCTACAGAATTTCTGTTGATGTGGTAGGCGGAGAAGCGGCGTCGGTGGCAGTGCGAGGCGAGGCAGGGGCGCCTGTGAGCCTCTTGAAAGAAGAAGAAACCGTTCTGGAGCGGAGGGTGGAGCTGCCGCGCTTCCTGTATGCCGGGATCGAAAAAGGGCAGACTGTGGGCCGCGTGGTATATCTTTTAGAGAATGAGGAGATCGCATCCGTTCCCCTTAAAACGGAGACCTCTGTGGAATTGGCCAAACGGGAGAAAACAATATGGGAAAGGATCGGCGGCTGGTTCGCGGGTATTTTTTGAATGAGAAGCGTCCGTGCGGGCTGTGAAGAAAAGGATGAGGATATGGCAAAAGAAATAAGGCTGCAGAAATATCTGGCGGAAAGCGGGGTGGCCTCCCGCAGAAAATCAGAAGTGCTGATAGCCGCGGGCGAAGTGAAGGTAAACGGCGTTCCGGCTGAAATAGGCGATAAGATAGACCCAAGCAGGGATAAGGTGACGCTCCGCGGAAAGCCGGTTGTGGGCGCCGGAAGCCCGCTCTATATCATGCTGCATAAGCCCAGAGGCTTTATCACTACAATGAGCGACGAACGGGACCGAAAATGCGTGGCCGGACTTGTGGAGGAGGTTCCCGGCCGCGTATATCCGGTGGGCCGGCTGGATAAGGATTCCGAAGGGCTTCTCCTTATGACGAACGACGGGGATTTTGCAAACACGATGATGCATCCGGCCCATCATGTGCCTAAGACATACAGGGTCACTGTGCGCCCGGCCGTGACGGAGGAGCAGCTTACCCTTTTATCCGTGGGCGTAGAGATCGACGGCAGGATGACGGCTCCGGCCCGGGTTAAGGTGCTTTCCCAGGGCAGAGGACGGGTGGTGCTGGAAATGGTGCTCTATGAAGGGCGCAACCGGGAGATCCGGAAGATGTGCGAGGCACTGGGGCTGGAAGTAGCCAGGCTGAAACGAATCGCCGTAGGGCCGGTAAAGCTGGGAATGCTGCAGCCCGGCAAATGGAGAGAACTGACGAAGGAAGAAATGAAGGCATTGAAAAGAGAGGCGGCGGGGCCCGCGGAAAAGCGGCGGCAGAAGGGAAGAGGACGAGGATGATTACAATTCTCCCGGCGGCGGGGCCGGAAAAGGACAAGTATCTTGAGCAGACAGGTTGGGAAGGGACAGACTGCGAGCTCCTTTTGATGAAGGACAGGGAACAGGTATTGGGAGGAGCCGCTGTAACAATCGAAAATTCGGAGCTGTTTTTTTGGCTTTTTGTGGAGAGGGCCTCCCTTTCCTCCCTTACGGCGGAGCAGCGCTTTATCGCGGACAGCCTTCTGCGTGCCGCTGCCTCCTTTGGGGCCAACCAGGGCGCATACAGGCTTGCCGCCCAGCAGCA
>URRG01000323.1 GCA_900550095.1 uncultured Oscillospiraceae bacterium | reverse complement strand
AACATGGCTATATCCTGCATGCTTTTCCCATTGACGCGCACAGCCAGATCAAACCCGCCGGACATCAGGTATACGCTTTCCACTTCCTCAAACTGCATGATCTTGTCAGCGATCTCGTCAAACCCCCGGTCCCGCTTCGGCGTGACCCGCAGTTCAATGAGAGCGGAGGCCCGGTTGGCGTCTGCCTTTTCCCAGTTGATGACGGCTCCGTATCCCCGCAGGACCCCCTCTTTTTCATAGGCGGCGATAGCCTCTGCCACCTCTTCTTCCGTTTTTCCCAGCATAACCGCCAGCTGTGCGCAGCTCAGCCGCGCGTTTTCACTCAACAGGCTCAGAAGTCTATCCATAGTATTACGCCCTCCATTTTATATATTTGACTCCGGCAAATTCCGAAATCCCGGCCGCCCGAACGCCCGGACACTTGAATATATATTATAACGGAAAGCTCTTTTTATTTCAATGCGGCGCAGGGAAAAAGCCTGAACCCTTCCGAGGGGGCATTAAGAAAGACCGCCTGATGCAGGCGGTCTCTCCGGAAATTTTCATCAATTTTCATTCAATCGGAAGGAACTGGGGCTTACGGCCCGCATAAACGGTAAAATACCGAAAGCCGGCTCTGGAAAGCATCTCAAGCCCCGTTTCGATCCCGGCCCCTACGTCCATCCAGCGATGCGCGTCGGAACCGATCGTCACCAGTTTTCCGCCAAGCTCCCTGTACCGCTTCAAAAGCTCAAAGCCGGGGGCTGCCTCCGCTCCGCCGTTGCGCAGATCCGACGTATTGATCTCCAAAGCTTTTTCCTTCCGGATCAAAGCGCGGAACACCTGATCGAACCTGTCGCGGTAGCGTTCCAGCGGAACGGAGACGCCGTCCCGCCGCTCAATATACCGCCAAGGATATGTAATATGAGCCAGCGTATCAAAGTTGCCCCATCGGATAGTCGCCATAAGCTCGTCGAAATACGCATCCAAAATCTCAGCCGCGCTTTCCTCCGTATAATGAAGGTAATAGAAATCTTCCCGGTTGGGCACGTTGTGAACGGAACCGATCACAAAATCAAATTCCATGGAGGAAAGGAGTTCGGCCGCATCCTCCGGCGCCTGCGCGGGCTGCCCTAATTCCACTCCGGCGAGCACATGGAGATCCCTGTAAATAGTATCCGCGTTTCTTGCCTGCAGATACGAGGTCCTCACCGCTTTATCGTATCCTTCCTCCCGGTACGCATTGCACTCGCAGTGGTCGGTGACCGCCACCGCATAAAGCCCCATCCGCGCGGCGTTTTCACACATGAGCACTACGGAATCCTGTGCATCCGGCGAATTTTTGCTGTGCATATGGCAATCGGAAATATACCTGAATTTCATCTGCTGGACCGCCTTTCTCTGCCTAGCTGCCGAGGGGCGCAAGGCCCCGTTTCCTGTTTTTTCTCAATACTTCCCGCAAATATCAGGCTTTTCCCAGCGAAAAACCCGGCCATGACCGGCAAACATCCTTCGGTAAGCTTCCACGTTTCCAGGCGCATCCATAAAGGCCTGTAGCAAACTCCCATACATTCCTTTTAATATCAAAATTATTCCTGTATTATAATATCATATTCATAAAAAAAATCTACAGGTAGGATAAACTAGGTTTTTTACGTGAAAACGCAGATTTTAAACAAATTGACAAGACCCTCTTTCCTCCGCGGATACGCAGTTGACAATTTCCGCGGCAAAGTCCATAATACCAATATACGCGTTGGTTTCGCAGGGTGCAGAATCCAATGCCGTTTTATTACGTTTTCAGGGGGTTCTCGCTATGCGTGCTGTCATTACGGTTATAGGAAAAGATATGGTGGGCATTCTGGCCCGCGTTTCCTCCATATGCGCCGAAAGCGGCGTCAATGTGGTGGAAGTCACTCAGTCCGTCCTGCAGGAATTTTTTGCCATGATCATGATGGTAGAGCTGGACAAAGCCAAAATTCCCGTAAGCGGGCTTTCCGACAGGCTTTCTTCTCTGGGTGAGGAAATGGGGCTGAAGATCCACGTTATGCATGAGGATATCTTCAATTCCATGCACAGAATCTGAACCCGCTTCCACGCGCGGGCCTAGAGCGGAATAGACGGCCTGCAGCTCACAAACGTTAAGGAGTGTAGAAGTTGCTGAACACCGGAGATATATTGGAAACGATCAATATGATCGAAAACGAAAACCTCGACATCCGCACCATCACTATGGGCATTTCTCTTCTGGACTGCATGGACAGCGATTGCGGAAGGGCCTGTGACAAAATCTATGATAAAATCTGCCGTTATGCCGCCAACCTGGTCAAAACAGGAGAGGATATCAGCAAGGAATACGGGATCCCCATCATCAACAAGCGCATAGCCGTCACACCGATCGCCATGGTCGCCGGGGCCTGCCCGGGAGCGGATCCCATCCATTTCGCCAAAGCCTTGAACAGAGCCGCCTCCACTGTAGGCGTAAATTTTATCGGAGGCTACAGCGCCCTTGTCCACAAGGGCTTTGCTCCTGGGGACTACGCCCTGATCAAGAGCATTCCCGAGGCCCTCAGCGAGACGGAACTGGTGTGTTCCTCCGTGAACATCGGCACCACTAAGGCCGGAATCAATATGGATGCTGTAAAGAAGATGGGAGAAGTCGTCCTCGATACGGCCAAGGCCACGGCGGACAGAGACTGCATCGGGGCCGCCAAGCTGGTGGTCTTCTGCAACGCGCCTGAAGACAACCCCTTCATGGCCGGCGCTTTCCACGGCCCCGGCGAGCCGGACTGCGTAATAAACGTGGGCGTTTCCGGCCCGGGGGTCGTTCGGGCAGCTGTTCAAAAGGCCGGGGGCTGCGATATCGCCTCCATCGCAGATATCATCAAACGGACCGCTTTCAAGATCACCCGGATGGGGCAGTTGGTGGCCCAGGAGGCTTCCCGCAGGCTGTATGTCCCCTTCGGGATCGTGGATCTCTCTCTTGCTCCCACTCCGGCTGTGGGCGACAGCGTGGCCCACATCCTGGAAGAAATGGGCCTGGAAGCCTGCGGGGCTCACGGGACCACTGCCTGTCTCGCCCTTTTGAACGATGCCGTAAAGAAAGGGGGCGTCATGGCTTCCTCTCATGTGGGCGGCCTTTCCGGCGCGTTCATCCCCGTCACCGAAGACGCGGGCATGATCGACGCGGCGCGGTGCGGAGCTCTTTCCATAACCAAGCTGGAAGCCATGACGGCCGTTTGCTCCGTGGGGCTGGACATGATCAACATTCCCGGCGACACGCCGCCCGAGATCATTTCCGCCATTATCGCGGACGAAGCCGCTATTGGAATGGTGAACTCAAAGACCACCGCCGTGCGCCTGATCCCAGCTATCGGCAAAAAAGCGGGAGAAGAGCTCAATTTCGGCGGCCTTCTGGGCGGCGGCCCCGTAATGGAAGTAAACCGCTGCTCCCCTCTGAAATTTATCAGCCGGGGAGGCCGGCTGCCGGCTCCC
>URRG01000322.1 GCA_900550095.1 uncultured Oscillospiraceae bacterium | reverse complement strand
GGGGCCTCTGTTTTCAGGCGCTTCAGAAAAATCTGCCTCCCGAAAAGCCGCAGAAGGCCAGGCACATAAGGCCGGCATAGATAAGAGCGGCAGGAAGGCCCCTGTAAGCCCGGGGAACATCCTTATGGCTGCAGATCTGCAGGGCTGCATGAAGAAGCAGAGAGGCCAGCCAAAAAGCCGCCCCGGTTCCCAGGGCGTACCCCAGGGAAGAGAGGAGATCCATTTGCAGGGCCTGCTGCAGAAAAGGCATGGAAAGAACCAGCGTATTCAGCGCGCCGGAGGAAAGGGCGCCGCCGGCTTTCTTCCAGAGGGAAGGAAAAAAACGGCGCATAAGGGCCGCGGCCCCCAGATACAGGAGGGCGTCCGCGCAGAGGAACAGCACGGAACGGGCCACCATGGGCCTTGGAAGGCTCTCCGCCCAGGGGCCGAGAAGCTGCGCCGCACACACGGAACAGACGCAGAAAAACGTGACAAAAAGCGTGTTCCACCGCAAAAGCCCCGGTTTGCGAGCGGCGCGCATGGCCCGGCTGAACCCTCCGGCCCCGGAGAACACCATGCTTTCTGCAGAAAGGGCCAGAAGGGCGTATAAAAAGAAACCTGGTATGGAGATCCCCCCGACAGACGCGGCGGAAGCCGCCGGAATCGCAGAAGGCGTCATAGGCGCGTCACCCTCCTTCCGGCAGAGCGCTCAGCGCGGCGGCGGTTTATATACTGCACGAGGGCGGCCAAAAACCCCAGAATGAGAAACCCGAAGAAGGGATGGGCCGCGCCGCTGCCGTATGCGGAAACGATCCTGTCCACGGAAACGCCTCCGTACTGGAACCATTCCCGGATAAGGGCCGCCAGGCACATGACCAGCGTCCCGCCCAGGGAACAGCCCACCGTATCCGCCAGAACGGCGGAGGGGATATGGTCGGGGGCATATTGAGCGGAGCGGGAAAGCACCATGGAATTGACCACCATCATCCCCGCCGCCATACCCAATGAATTGAGAGCGCCGGGGAAAATCCACTCCATAAGAGCGGAAGCCGGGATATACAGAAGGGCCGCCACCCCTGCGGCCAGAGCGGGCCGCGCCCACAGCGGGACAAGATTCCCCGTAAAGCAGAGGATCAGCCCCGCGGGGACAGCCATGGCCGCCAGCACGACAGAAAGCTCCAAAGCGCCGCGCAGGGTATGGCAGGCGGCAAGCATGGGATAGATCCCCAGGGCTCCCACCAGCATGGGGTTCTTGAACAAAACGCCGTTCAAGAAAATCGCGCGCAGCTCCCTGCGCTTCCGGCTCTTCTCCCGTTCCCCTCCCGGAAATACGGCCGGGCGCTTTTCCTCATTCGGCGCGGAACGCTTTTCCATGGAAAATCCCTCCTCTCGTCCGGATCCGAAGGGCAAGCCTGTCCAGAAGAGGGGCCGCCCCGTTGGAAAGAAGGACTGCAAAGCACAAAGGCTCCTGATAATGGCCCATATGGCGCATAAGCATCAAAAGAGAACCGCCCAAAAGCCCGTATACAAACCGGGCCGCCGGCATTTTCGGCGATGTAACCGGATCCGAGATCATGAATACGGCTCCAAACAGCAGGGAGCCCGAAAGCAGCTCATAGGCCGCCGAAGATGCGGGATCTCCCAAAAACCGGGGCCACAGAGCCCCTATGGCGGCGGCGGACAAAAGAAAGCCCGCCACGGTCTCCCACCGGGCCGTGCGCCGGAAGCAGAGAAAGAGGCAGCAGCCGGCGGCCACCAGCGCCGCCGTCCCCCCCAGAGGGCCCGCATAGCGGCCCCAGAGCATTTCCGCGGGCTCCAGCACAGGCTGCAGGCCCTGCGCCAGAGAAAGAGCCGGGGACTGTGCCAGGGAGGCTTCCGCGCCTCTGCCCCAAAGGGGAAGGCTCCCCACAGCCGGGAAACGGGATACCTCCTCCGGCCACAGGACCGTTACAAACGCCACCCCCGCTGCGGCGGGGTTCAGCGGGTTCCTGCCGGTGGAGCCGAAGGGCTCCTTGGCCACGAATATGGCGAAGGCCCCTCCCAGGGCGGCCAGCCAGTAAGGAACGTCCGCCGGGAGAAGCAGGGCTACCGTCAGGCCCGTCACAAAAAGGGAGCGCTCAGAGAGGCTGATGTTCCTCCTGTGGATCAGCCGAAAGGCCACCATAGCCAGAAAACACGCCCCGCAGGACACAAGAGCTGTGAGAAGGGGCCTGGCCCCGTAAAACACCACAGGAAGGATAAGAAGGGCCAAAAGGCAGAAAACAGCGTCGTCCATCATGGTGGCGACGGTCTGCTCCTTTCTGTAAAAGGGCGCCCGCCCGGAGGAAAGCTCAAGCTCAGGCTTCATTCAAAATCACCGCTCTTTCGTATGGCGGCCGCTCTGGCCACCTCGTCCGCTAGGCCGATCCCCGCAGGGCAGGCGGCCGAACAGGCATGGCAGGAAGTGCAGCGCTCCACGTTCCACAGCATCAGGGGATCCACCGTATCCCGGTTGATCACATCGTGCACCAGCCAGGGCAGGATCCCCCTCATGCACACCCGGGCGCACCGACCACACCCGATGCAGGCAAAGGTCTTGTTCACAGGCTCCTTTTTCAGGGCCGTGATGCAGCGGGTCTTCTGGGTTATGGGGAGGCTCAGATCCGTCACCGCCTGCCCCGAAATGGCAGGGCCTATGTAGACGAGCCTCGTATCCGGAAGGACGCCGCAGCGCTCCAAAAGCTCCCCCACAGGCGTGCCGATGGGCGCCCGCAGGTTCCCCGGCCTCCAAACGCCGTCTCCCGCCACCGTGACCACGGTTTCCGTCTGGGGCAGTCCCTCCGCAACGGCGCGGTAAAGAGCCTCGCAGGCCTGGGCCCCCACAAAGCCCGCCTTCCCCAAGCTGCGGCGGAGCTTCCCCGCCAAAACGCCCTTTGCAGGGGTCTTCCCGCCCAGGGAAAGAACGGGCGTTTCCTTTTCCGACGCGCGCACCCTGCGCCAGGTGTAAAAGGATGTGGCCGCCAGAAGGGTCTTCTCCGCGCCGCAGGCCGCGGCAAACATCCGAAGCCCCTCCGCCGCCTCCCGGGAATATTCCCGGAGCACCGCGCCGGAGCTGTCCGCATAGGGGTCGTCGTCCAGCCCGCAGCCCACCAAAACCTTGACGCCGGAAGCACGGAACCGTTTTGCAAGCTCAAAAAGGGGCGTCCCGTCGAATTCATCCCGGATACCGGCCTTTTCCGCGGCGCGCAGGACGGCTTCCCCGTCGGACGGCTCTGCTCCTCCCGTCCCGCCGGGGAAGTCTCCGCCGTGGCCGATATGTTCGATGCGCCCTGCGGCCTCTTTTCCGGCATCCGTGTCTTTTCCCGTATCCTGAAGGACCCGCAGGCGCGCACAGAGGACCGAACCCTCCAGAGGGATCTCCACGGGCCTGAGCTCCTCCACGATCCCTGCCGCGGGGGAAAAGACCGCCGGGACCCCCGCCGCGGGAGCCGTCAGAGCCTGACGCTTTTCCACCCTTTCCCCGGGGACCGCAAGCCGC
>URRG01000321.1 GCA_900550095.1 uncultured Oscillospiraceae bacterium | reverse complement strand
GCTGTCTGCGCCGCCGCTCAGAAAAGAGTGGCCGACCATATGCACGATTGCGTCGGCGCTGCTGTGGATCAATTCCCCTTTGATGATTGAAATTCCCATAAGTCACGTCTCCTTTTAGTTTTCCATTGTATGAGTGTGATGTAAAATAAGGTGAACCGCATGGAAGCGGCTGACTTAACGATCAAATCCATAAACAGTAAAAAAGCGGGGCCTCCTTTTCAGGCCCCCAAACACATAATATTGTGCCAAATTGGCAAAAAACCACTTATCTTAATACTAAATTTAGTATATCATAAGAAATAGAGCTTTTCAATAGGAAAAGCCGCACAAGTTAGAAAGCTCCTTTTAGGCAGAATTTTACGTATTGGACCGAAAATGTGATGGGAATTTTGAAAAAAGGGGTTAGGCCGGGAAAATATGCATTTGAGTTGAAGCTATGCTGCGCTGTGTGGTATGATGAAAAAAACAGTTCAGATTTGGAAAGGGATGAAGATATGCCGGAGCGGGATAGAATAATCGATTCGCCGGATATGGCTGCCGGGGAGAACGCTTTGCTGATCGAAACGGCGGCGGGGAGAACGCCTGCGGAGCTGGTTCTGAAGAATGCTCAGTATGTAAACGTGTTTTCCGGCGAGCTCCTGAGAGGAGATATCGCCGTCTGCAATGGAAAGATTGCAGGAATCGGAACCTATGGCGGGAAAGAAGAGATCGATATGGGCAAAAAAATCCTATGCCCTGGCTTTATCGATGCGCATATTCATCTGGAATCCAGCTTGGTTTCCCCATCGGAATTTGCCCGTATCGTTCTTTCCCATGGAACAACGGCGGTGGTAACGGATCCCCATGAAATAGCAAATGTTATGGGAGAACAGGGGATCGATTATATGCTGCAGGCCACAGAAGGTCTTCCGTTGGATGTTTTCTTTGCCGTGCCTTCCTGTGTTCCTGCATCTGAGTTCGATGAGCCGGGCGCTTTTTTGGATCACGGAACGGTTGAAAAATATATGGAGAATCCCAGAGTCATAGGTCTGGCGGAAATGATGGATTATCCGGGAGTAACAGGCGCGGATCCGGATGTTCTGGCAAAGATTGCCGTCGCCCGGGCCTTTTGCAGACGGATCGACGGCCATGCTCCGGGCCTGACGGGGAATGAGCTCAATGCCTATACAGCAGCCGGGATCCGCTCCGATCACGAGTGTTCCACCCTGGAAGAGGCTTTGGAAAAGCTGCGCCGCGGCCAATATATCATGATCCGGGAAGGAACCGCCGCCCGGAATCTGAAGGCGCTCCATCCTCTCCTTTCCATGCCCTGCTATACCCGCTGTATGTTCTGCACAGACGATAAGCATCCAAGCGATCTTCTGGAAAAAGGGCATATGGACTATATCTGCCGGCAGGCTGTTCGGATGGGGGCGGCTCCAATCCGGGCCGTTCAGGCGGCAACACTGCACGCAGCCCAGTATTTCGGTCTTGACGGCCGCGGCGCCATCGCGCCTGGATATTTCGCTGATTTTGCTGTTGTAGAAGATTTGCAGAGCTTCCATGTTTCAGCGGTATATAAAAAGGGGGAACTGGTGTGGGAAGAAGGGAAGGAGACGGCGTTTCCTGCTCCTGCAGTGGATCAAGATCTGCAAAAAGCGGCAGAGAATACGTTCCGGCTCCCGAAGTTGCGACTGGAAAGCGTATATCTTTCACACGGCGGCGTCATAGGAATGATACCGGGCGAAATCACTACGGAGAACAGGGGATTCGCTGATAGAACGGATCTCGAAAAGGATATCGTAAAAATCGCTGTAGCGGAACGGCACAGCGATACAGGCCATATAGGGCTTGGGTATTTGCAGGGTTATGGCCTGCGCCGTGGGGCTGTGGCGACTTCTGTAGCTCATGACAGCCACAATATCATAGCGGTGGGTGCGAACGATGAAGACTTGGTTTATGCTGTAAACCGTGTAGCGGAAAACAGAGGCGGGATTGTCGTAGCCTGCGGCGGGGAAATGGTCGCAGAGTTGGTTTTGGAAACGGCCGGACTCATGAGCAGAGCGCCGCTTGCGGAAGTGAACAGAACGCTGGAGGAAGCCAAACAGGCTGCGCATCGTCTCGGTGTGCATAAAGGGATCGATCCCTTTATGACGCTTTCCTTCATGTCTCTTCCCGTTATCCCCGAGCTGCGTATTACCACGCATGGCGTAGTGGACGTTGCAAAGCGGCGATTGCTGTAAAAGTATTTTCCTCTTGTTGACTTTTTCCTATCGTGGCTGTATACTAAACAGCAGGATGTGATAATATGCATTGTATTGCTACGGATAAGATAACCAGAAAGCTTTGCTCTGTACAGTTGAAAACGATGAAGCATTGTGCAGAGCTGAAAACAGAGGCGTAGAGCTTTTCTTCATCGGGAAATAGGTTTAGGTGGGCGCAGTAAAGTTCTGTGCTTATTTTAGTGTACCTTTTTTCCGGGAAACGGCATATATACCGAGTCTTAGGCTGTGGATGATGGATTCATCTGCAGCCTTTTGCTTTTATATCGTATGAGAGCAGAGGGCGACCTTTCATGGGATGCTTCTCTGCTTTTTTCCTAGTATAGAGAGGATGAAACAAAAATGAGTTTATTGGAATGGAAGGACGTTTCCCATTCCTACGGGGATAGAGAGATATACAGGCATGCTTCCTTCAGCCTTTTTAAAGGGGAGCATGTGGGCGTTGTGGGCGATAACGGTGCTGGAAAAAGTACGCTGATTGGAATCAGCACCGGTGAGATTGTGCCGGATAGCGGCCTTGTCATATGGCGGCCCGGTATCCGGGCGGGGTATCTGGATCAATACGCAACGATGAACCGGGAAATCACGGTTCGCGGGTTCCTGCGGTCGGCATATGAAGATCTCTTCGCCCTGGAAGGGGAAATGCAGCACTTGTACCACCTTTACGCGGCAGGGGACGAACGCGCTCTTGAAGAGGCGTCGAAGCGCCAGGCTCTGCTGGAAACCGCAGATTTCTATTCTATAGAATACAGGATAGAAAAGGTGGCGAGCGGTCTCGGGCTGCAGGCCCTGGGATTGGAGAAAAGGATCTCGGAGATCAGCGGAGGCCAGCGGGCCAGGGCGATTTTGGCAAAGCTTTTGCTGCAGGAACCGGAGGTCCTGTTGTTGGACGAGCCTACCAATTTCCTGGATAAGGAGCACGTAGAATGGCTTTCCGGTTTTTTGAGGGAATACAAAGGCGCCTTTCTCACTGTGTCCCATGACAGTGCTTTCCTGGAGGCAATAGCGGATCATATCTGCGACGTGCATCAGGGAGAAATACACAAATATGCAGGGAACTATTCGGATTTTCTCCGGCAGAGAGCACGCTTTCAGGCGGACTATATCCGCCGGTATGAGGCGCAGAAACGGGAGATAGAGAAAACGGAAGCTTTTATCCGGAAGAATATTGCCGGCGTCAATACGCGGATCGCCAAGGGGAGACGCAAGCGGCTGGAAAGGGTGGAACGTATGGCCCCGCCCGCCGCTTCA
>URRG01000320.1 GCA_900550095.1 uncultured Oscillospiraceae bacterium | reverse complement strand
TGCACCAGTTGACGGCCATCTCCTTCTTATACGCCAGGCCGTGCTTGAAGAGCTGCAGGAAAATCCACTGGGTCCACTTGTAATACTCCGGGTCCGTGGTGTTGATCTCCCGGCTCCAGTCGAAGGAGATCCCCAGAGACTGGATCTGCTCCTTGAAGCGGGCTACGTTTTTCTTCGTAACCTCCGCAGGATGGACATGGTTCTTGATGGCGTAGTTTTCCGTGGGAAGGCCGAAAGCATCCCATCCGATGGGATAAAGCACGTTATACCCCTGCATGCGCCGCTTGCGGGCCACAATGTCCAGGGCGGTATAGGGGCGGGGATGCCCCACATGCAGGCCCTGGCCCGAAGGATAGGGGAATTCTATCAGCGCATAGTATTTGGGTTTTTCAGAATGGCTCTCCGCATGGAAAACGCCTGCATTTTCCCAGGCGTCCTGCCACTTTTTTTCAATAGGCTTATGGTCGTAACGCTCGCATTTCATGGTTAGTCGCTCCCAGCATACATAGATTTATTGGTTTCCCAGGCCGGATAAGGGATCGCCTTATTCCTCCCGGATCAGGTACTCGGATATATCCACCTTAACGCCGTCCTGCCAGAGACGGTCCAAATCGTAAAATTCGCGGGATTCCCTGGTGAACACATGGATAATGACCTCGCCGTAATCCAAAAGGATCCAGGAATTGGAACGGTACCCCTCGATATGGTCGGGGGAAAAACCTTCTTCTTTAAGGCGCATCTCCAGTTCATCCGCCAAGGCCTTCACATGGGTGCTGCCGGTGCCTGTGGCGATTACGAAATAGTCGCCCAGAGCGGAAATCTCGCGGATGTCGATCAGATTCACATCTATGGCTTTTTTGGCGTCCATCAGCTTCACTGCCTGTATTGCCAGATCTTTGGAATTCATATTCATACCTGCCTTCGTCGTTTCAGTTCTCTCCTGCGGCCCTGGAGCCTGTCCGCTGCGGGTTTTGCATCACTTCTTTTTCTTTTTCGCCAGCTTCAGCACCGTCTCGTTATAAAGGGCCACTGTATCCGGATGAACGGCCCAGCCGCCTTCCAGCAGCTCGCCGATAGTAAAAGCCGTTCCCTCCAGAATGGCCGAATCCAAGTCTGCGTCCGCCTTTTTCCGCATACGGTCCACACCGGGGTAATCCCTATCCTCGGAAATAAAGTCCGCCACAAAGATCACCTTTTCCAAAAGGGACATGCCCGCCCGGCCTGTAGTATGGTACCGTACAGCCGTAAGGATCTCCGGATCCTTTACGCCCAGTACTTTTTCCATATAAGCTGCGCCTAGAATGGCATGCCAGAGCTTCTGTGCCGATTTTTCCACATCGGTGAGTATTATACCAAATCGCTCCATGCTTTTCAATTGCTTATCGGGAGCCAGATCCTTCATGCAGTCGTGCAGGATGCCGGCTGTCTCCGCTTTTTGCGGATCCGCCCCGTATTTTTTCGCCAGCCTCACAGCTTCCTTCGAAACATTTACCGAATGGCGGTACCGTTTCTCGCTTAATAGCGGTTTTATAGCCGCCTTTCCGTCTTCCAGAGTCACCTATGCTTCCCCCTTCGTATACAGCCCATAGCTGCGGATATACTCTTCGACCGCCGCAGGCACCTTCCCCCGGATGGATCTTCCTTCCCTCACAGCCTTCCGGATCTCCGTGGAGGATATGGGAAGATAGGGGATCCGTTCCAAAAAGACAACAGCGCCTTTTTCCCGCAGGGCGCGGGCGCATTCCTCCAGACGGGCCTCATGCCCCACGCTGCGGGGCGCCGCGCAGATCTCCGCCAGCCGGAGAATGGTCTCCGGCTTATACCAATTCAGGAGGGTCAAAAGCATATCCTCCCCCATCAGAAGACAAAAAGTGTCCCCTGGATACATCCGATGCAGTTCCTCCAGCGTATCTGCCGTGTAGCTTTTTCCCCCCCGGCGGATCTCCAGGCCGCTCACCTGAAAGCCCTCTTCTCCCCTGCAGGCCAGGCGGCACATTTCCAGCCGCTGCTCGGGGAGGGCCAGCTCCTCCGCCTCTTTATGAGGAGGCACCTTCGTAGGGATCCAAAGGACGGTATCCAGCCCCATGGCTTTCCGAAAGGCCCTGGCAATGTGAAGATGTCCTTCATGCACCGGGTTGAAGGTCCCGCCGAAAATTCCGTACCGCATACCTGCGCCTCAGCGGCGAGCCGGTTTGGGAAGCTGGATTTTGGGTTCCTTTTCGTTCCGGCGGTAAAGGACAAATTTCGTGCCGATCACCTGCACCACCTGGGCGCCCACGGACCGCGCCAGTTCCTCAGCGGCTTCCCTGGGGGAAACGGGAGCCGTTTCCAGCACCTTTCCCTTGAGAATTTCCCTCTTCAGAATGGCGTCGTCCGCCTGTTTGATCACATCGGCGCCGATGCCGCCCTTTCCCACCATTAAGATCGTATCCAGATCCACTGCCATGGAACGAAGATACGCCCTCTGCTTGCTTGTAAGCTCCATCTATATACTTCCTCTTTCTTCATGAAATACGAGCCTGCCCAAACAGGCGCTTCCCACCTGCAGATCAGCCTGCACTTTTCCGTTTCAAAAGCTCTTCCTTCAGCATGCGCAGCGCTTTCCCGCGATGGCTGACCGCGTCTTTCTCCGCCGGCGAAAGCTCTGCATAGGTCTTATCTCCCACCAGAAAGACAGGGTCATATCCAAAGCCGTCCTGTCCGCGGGGAGCAAAGGCCACGCTGCCCTCGCAGACGCCCGTTACGGCGATCTCTTCGCCGCCGGGGAATACGCAGCATATAGCGCTGACAAAACGGGCGCTTCTTCTTTCCTCCGGCACGTCCTTAAGCTCATCCAGAAGCTTTCTGTTCCTGTCCGCATCGGTAGCGTCTTCCCCTGCGTAACGGGCAGAATATACTCCCGGCGCCCCGTTAAGGGCGTCCACAGCAATGCCGGAGTCGTCCGCCACGCTGGGGAGCCCTGTCGCCCTGCAGGCGGAAAGAGCCTTCAGCCGGGCGTTCTCTTCAAAAGTAGTCCCCGTTTCCTCAACCTCGGGAAGTTCCGCCGTCTCCACATGGATGCCCATAGGCTCCAGGATACGGCTCAATTCCTCCACCTTATGCCTGTTGTGAGTGGCCATAATAAAGGTTTCCATTCTTGGTTTTCCTCCTTCCGCATTCAGGGGATCAGCGCTCAAACAGCGCCTTTGCGAATTCGTCCGCATCAAAGGGCTGCAGATCGTCGATCTGTTCGCCAACGCCGATGAATTTCACAGGCATCTGCAGCTCATCCCGGATAGCCAGCACAATGCCGCCCTTCGCGGTGCCGTCCAGCTTTGTGAGGACAATGCCTGTGATATCCGCCGCGTTCTTGAATTCTCTCGCCTGGTTGACGCCGTTCTGGCCCGTAGCGGCGTCCAGCACCAAAAGGACCTCCCTTGAAGCCTCCGGCAGCTCCCGGGCGATCACCCGATTGATCTTTGCCAGCTCGTCCATCAGGTTCTTTTTATTGTGCAGGCGGCCCGCCGTGTCGCAGATCACCA
>URRG01000319.1 GCA_900550095.1 uncultured Oscillospiraceae bacterium | reverse complement strand
CGCGTTTACTGTATCCGTCGTTCCGTCTTCGGAAACTTTTCCTTATTCCTGTTTCTGCGGAAAGTATAGGGCGAAAAATCCCCGTTGTGTGTGCGCTTTAACAGGATATACGCCACGATGGAGGCGCAGAGTTCGGAAATCGGGAAAGAAGCCCATATCCCCAAAGCTCCCCAGAAGCGGGAAAGGAGGAAGCTCAGGGGAATAGTAATGACAAACTGCCGCAGAAGGGAAATGATCAGGGATTCCCGGCCCTTTCCCACCGCTTCAAAGGCGCCCGCATGGACGATCCCCACGGCGGAGACCAGGAAGCCCAGGCTGATGATGCGCAGCGCGGCGACTCCGGCCTCCAGAAGGGATTCCTCCGCGTCGAACAGCGCAAAGATCTGTGCCGGGAAAACAAGAGCGGCGGCGGTCCCGACCAGCATGATGACGGCCGTATACAAAAGGCTGTAGCGGATCGTCCTGCGGACGCGCCCGTATTCCCCGGCCCCGTAGTTATAGCCCACGATGGGCCGCATCCCCTGAACGATGCCGTTGGCAGGCATATAAATAAAGGTCTGCAGTTTGAAATAAACTCCCAGGACGGCCACATACATTTCGGAAAACTCCGCCAGGATGCCGTTTAACGCGCTGACCAGGACAGAGGGAAGGGCTGTCATGATAGTGGAGGGGATCCCCACGGAATAAATCTGCTTCACAATTCCCCAATCCGCCCGAAGATGCTTCAGGTGAATCGTCACCGGGAACGTCCTCCTCTTCTTCAGATATACAGCCACATATAGAAAAAAAGCGGCGATCTGGCCGGCCACAGTGGCCACGGCGGCCCCCGTGACCCCCATGGCGGGGAAGCCCATGAGACCGAATATCAGGATGGGATCCAGTATGATATTGATGATGCAGCCTGTGGCGAGAAGGATCATGGTGGTCTTCATGGCCCCCACCGCCTGGAATATCTTTTCCATGGCGATCTGCAGCAGGCATCCGAAGGAAACGCACAGGACCACATACGTATACTGGCATGCCATCTCCAAAGTTTCCCCGTCGCTGGTGAAAAGCTGCAGAAAAGGCCGGGTGACAAGCAGGCCGAAGCCTACGAACAAAATGCAGTGGAGCACTGTGAGAGCCATCCCTATGGTGGCGGCGCGGTCCGCTTTCTCCCTCCGGCCGGCGCCCAAATGGATGGAAACGGCGGAGGTGATGCCCACGCCTACGCCCACAGCCACGGAAAGCACGATATTCTGCAGGGGAAACGCCAGGGAAACAGCTGTGAGGGCCTTCGTTCCCAGGCGGGAAACATAGATGCTGTCTACAATATTATACAGGGACTGTATCAGCATGGAGAGCATCATCGGTATAGACATGCTCATCAAAAGCCCCGATATGGGCCTGGTTCTCATAAAATCGCTTTTCTGTTCCGTATCCGTCACATCCTCTCACAATTTTCCGGCTTTCCGGCGAAGCAGAGCCCGGGCGGAAACTCCCTGTGAAGGAGCCAGAGCCGCCGGAGCTTTCCACCTTCTCGTCCGTTTCCGCCGCGGCCGCATAAAAAAAGAGCTATATAGTGCTGTTTGAAGAATCAGAAACAGCAAAATATATAGCCCTTACAAGCATACTGTATTATACCGTACTTTCCGCGGCGAGTCAAGAACAGAGCGCCGTGTTCCGGGCTCCTGCCCAAAAGCGCCTTTTTCCGCGGTGCACCTGCGCCCCCACAGCTTCCTGCCCGGGCGGCCCTTCAGAGCCCTTCAAAGATCCGGGCCGCTTTGCTTTCCGCTTCTTTCCACGCATTTCCCTGCCTGTTCCGTAAAGCCGGGACGCTCCGCAGGCCACCCGAAGCAGGAAGACCTCCTCGCCGCCTCACCTCGCTGCCCTGAACGCCGGAAGGCCCGGAGAAACCGCCTTTCACGCTCCCCGGGCCTCTCAAACCAAGCTAAACCGGCACGTCCGTATCTGCAGCTATAACCCGCGCAGCCTGCGCGGCTCCTGCAACCCGTATAGAAGAGCTGTCTTCCGCCCCCTGCGTTTCTTCCTATACGCTATTACGCTATACTATACGGTCCGCAGGAGATCTTACATACCTGCCACAGCAGCCCGTATCTTCTCGATAGTGCCCTTTACAGATTTTTTCGGAATAGCTCCCACAAAGCCGCTCAGATCCCGTTCCTTGCCCCCTACGGAACCCACGCCGATCTGGACCCATCCGGAGAGATGGAGGACGTTTCCCACATATTCCACCTTGATGAAATGCATGGCGGTCATCACGCCGGTGCCCTTTTTCCACACCACCTCCGTATTGTAATTGATCTGCCTGTAATCGTCGCCAATCAGCACATTTTTCACTACCGTATCCGCGGCGGCCAGGTCCCCCATCAGCGGGATGTCCACAAACGTTCTTGCCATGGCTGCATCTTCCTTTTATGACCGGTATTTTTCCGCCGCTTTTCCTCTTTCCGGGCAGACCGGTCTTTTATAGTCAGTATGCCATATTTAAGGCTCTATTTCAATAGCTTTTCAGCAATATATACTATGGATTTTCCGATCCGAGATTCTTTTCGCCCCGGTCCTCTGCAGGCCAGCCGTTACTTTTCCGAAAGGGCGGGGTCCAGCCCTTGGGAATTTTTCAGCATGCCGGAGGAAGCCATCCATTTCACCGTATCCTTTAGGGTATCGTACAGATCCCTGGGCCTGTAATCCAGCTCCCGCCCGGCCTTCTCATGGGAAAACTTGTCGTTGCTCCGCAAAACCCGCAGGGAATACCCCGTAAAAAGGGGCGGGCGTTGTTTCCTCTTTGCGTTCCACTCGCAGAAGGGGACCCCGATTGACGCCAGGCCGATGGGAAGGGCGGGGCAAAACCTGTGCTTCCCGCTGATCTGCCCCAGCATCCGCAGAATCTCCTTCATATCGTAGTGCCGGTTCGAGAGGATATAGCATTCACCCGGGCGCCCCTGTTCCAGGGCCGCTATACAGCCCTCTGCCACGTCCCTCACGTCTACGAAATCGTATCCGCCCCTGACGCAGGCGGGCAGCTTCCCGTTCAGATAGGAGCGGATCATTTCCATAAGGTGGTTTCCCCCGCTTTCATCGAAGGGGCCGATGATCCCGGAGGGATGCACGACTCTGGCTGGAAGCCCCTTCCCCGCCGCTTCCAGCACGAGCCTTGTGGCGGCGGCCTTCGTCTTGGCGTAACCGCCTTCCACCAGCTCGGGCCTGAACGCCTCCGGATCTGAAAGCTCCCGGATCACCCGCAGATCCTTCCCCGCCGGCAGGGCATGGACGGAGCTCACATACAAAAACGAATCCACCTTCTGCCGTATGGCGGAACGGATCACATTCATGGTTCCGTTCACGTTCACATCATATACGGCGGGCTTCACATCCGAAGCAATGGTGACGATCCCCGCCGCATGGAGAGCCAGCACCCGCTCCCCTTCCCTTCTTTGAAAAAAGGCGTCCATTGCCGCCGGATCCCGCACATCTCCCCGGACGATCTCCAGCCGGCCGGGATCTCTGTTTTCAAGGGACGGACAGC
>URRG01000318.1 GCA_900550095.1 uncultured Oscillospiraceae bacterium | reverse complement strand
TGTTTCTCATTGTATCTTCTGCTGTGGGCTGCAGTCCCAACGCTCCAGACGTCCTATCGGAACCTCCCGATTCCTCTGTAGACGCCGGTGATTCGGAAACCTCATACGCTTCCGTCTCCATCCCTGAAGGAGATGAAATGCTTACCGAAACAGAAAACGGAAAAATACTGTTTCAAATCACTCCGGAGACGCTGAAAACAGCTCTTAACCAAAAAATCGAGAATATCTCTTACCATATAGGGGAATGGGAAGAAAAACCGTACGGAAAAGATATCGTTTTCACATATGGATTTTCCGAGGGCATAACCGTTTCCGTCACCACGGAGGAAAAAACAGGACTGATATCCGCCATACGAACCGTCATGCCGCTGCAGGAAGGAAACAACCCATATATGAGATCGTATAACTCCTATATATGGACCCAATACATGGTGTCTCCGCTTCTGCG
This sequence comes from uncultured Oscillospiraceae bacterium, assembly GCA_900550095.1. Taxonomy (GTDB): domain Bacteria; phylum Bacillota; class Clostridia; order Oscillospirales; family Acutalibacteraceae; genus UMGS1264. The sequence goes on along the minus strand of URRG01000318.1, from coordinate 3,090 downwards.
TATATTCGCCTCCTCTGAACAACAAGCCTCTGAGATGGCGGAAGCTCTTGAACTGCCGGCGCTTGACGACTGGCCCGCAGGACATACTGCAAGCACCGAACACGCCGGTATTTCCTGCCTGCTTTCGCTTGACTCCGACTTTCTTGCAAGCCTTACAATTTCCCCAAAAACTGAAGCAACCAATTCTGCCGTTGTTTCTTCAGAGGCTGAAAACAGTCCCAGCCAGTCCAGCAAGCCATCTTCCGCAAACGAACCGGATGGTTCCATTTCTTCTCAAATGCCGGACAGTTCCAAGCCTTCTTCTGCACATTCCCCGCAGGAAACTCCCTCTTCATCCAGCTCTCCCTCACAATCTTCCGCACCATCACAGGAAAAGCCTTCTCAACGTCCCTCCGGCCAGACCGTCAGCCAAAAAAATGCAGTCGATAAAGCCAAATCCTACCTGCGGATTTTCTCCTTCTCCCGCGATGGCCTGATCCATCAACTGGAGTTTGACGGCTATTCCCATACCGATGCTGTTTATGGCGCGGACCACTGCGGAGCCAACTGGAATCAGCAGGCACTCAGAAAAGCAAAATCGTATCTGGAAACGTTTTCTTTTTCATATGAGGGTTTGCTCGATCAGCTCGCATTTGATGCCTTTACAGCAGAACAGGCCGCTTACGGCGTCAAAAACTGCGGCGCGGATTGGAACGAACAGGCGGTAAAAAAAGCGGAATCCTATTTGGAAATCTTTGATTTTTCCCGTGAAGAACTGATCAGCCAGCTGGAATACGACGGTTTTACCCATGAGCAGGCTATTTACGGAGCTGAAAAAAACGGACTGTAAACCGCATGCGCAGTATACCGTTCCTGTTTAAAAACAGGACGGCCCATACAAAAAAGCCCGGCGCACACCGGGCTTTTTTCGTTTCCGCCAGAGAAAAGCAGAGCTAGATCCCGGCCCAAAACGCCGGAGGCCTGAGAGGAGCCGTAAATCTCTCCTCCGCCGTATCCTTGCCGCCGTGCGCCGTACCGTCACTCCAGGGTTTTGCTGAAGAGAAAACAAGTCAAGGGGACCCTTTTCCCGCCTATATCCAGCAGGATCTCCTTTTCACAGGAACGTTCAAAGCCCCTTCGCTCGTAAAACGGATACGTGCAGGCGCTGTCGGTATACAGGTATATCTTCTTTCCCCGCTCCCGCCGTTCCAGTTCGCAGAGAAGCCTGCTGCCTACCCCTTTTGCTTTTTTCTCCGGATCCGCGGCCAAAAACAGGATCTCTCCGTCAGGGGAATTTCCTGCTGCATATTTGGCGAACATCTCCCTGTTCGCCTCTTCATAAACCCCAGCGCTTTCTTTATAAAAGGTTCTTTGCAGAAAATCGAACACGCCTACGTACAGTCTTCCCAATAGGGAACCATGTTTTTTCGTTTCACCTTTTATCTCCGCAAGCAGGACGCCCGCCAGCTTATCGCCTCTGTAAGCCGCCAGTACCTGTGTTGCGCGGGCCATTTCCATATACCAGAAATACCATCCGTACAGCTTGCGCAGAAGCTTGCCTTCAAAATACCATTCAAAATGCATGCCCGTTATGGCAAAGCGCACCGCTTTATAAAAATCCTTTCTCCGCAGATCCTGTATTTTTATATCCAAAGGGAAGACCTCCTGTAAACAGAAATCTGCTTCAGTATACCATAAAACCGAACACATACAAAACCTGTGAATCGAAAACACGCTTTTTCCGCTTCCCGCTTCGTTTTATAAAGCCGCCGCACATCCGGGCGTTTTTCTGGGATACAGCCGCAGACCGCTGTTTACAGCGAAAAAATCCGCGCTCGAAATCGCGCGCTTCCGTATCCTATGTCCTGCGCGGAACCTCTGCCATATCCGCATAGAATCAGCATAAAAAGCGTACCGGGTTCCTTTTCCGGAACCCGGTACGCCGCTTTTGCTTTCTGCAGCCGTATATAGATTTTGCAGGCCGTCCTTAAAGGCCGTTACCGAAACCCGCGGCACAAAGCGGCGGTCCGGCGGGCCAGCTCGGAAATCCGCACCAGTCCAAAGCCGTCCACCCCGGAACGAAGCGTATCGTGAAGGGGTTCCGTCCACTCCTTCGGCAGAGCCTTTGCGCCCAGCAGGACGCCGGTTATAGAACCGATCGTAGCCGAATTGCAGTCCGTATCGAAGCCCGCTGCCGTACCTGCCGCAACAGAAGCGGCGTAATCGAGGCCGCCGTACAGCAAACCGGCTGTGACCAGCATGGCGTTGGGAACTGTGTGGCACCAGTCGTGGCTGTTTTTTTCATCCCACCGCTCATGGATCCTGTCCACAGCTTCTTCTGCGCCGACCCCGGCGGCATGCCACTCCATAACGCGGCGCACGCCTTCTGCCAGGCGGGAGCCCGCAGGCACCTGAGCGAGCCCGGCCTCCGCCACCTCCCGCGGCTCCTTCAGGACAAAAGCCGACGCCAGCATGGCTGCGGCGAACATCTCCCCATAGATACCGTTTTTCACATGGGAGATGGAGGCGTCCCGCCAGGCCATGGCCGCGGCTCCCTCCGGGTCGCCGGGATGGATATACCCGAAAAGATCCCCGCGGATCTGCGCGCCGACCCATTCCCGGTAGGGATTATGCCTCACGGCGGACAGGGGCGGCAGCACCAGCTCCGTCAGGTTCCTGTAGGCAACCCTCTCCGCTGTGCAGGTATGCAGCAAGGGCAGGCAGGAGAGCCAGCATTCCGCCACATCCTCCGGGGTAAAGTCCGGGCCGTAATCTTCCAGCAGCTTCAAAGCCAGGACCGTGTAGTTTGTGTCGTCGTCCTCCGGCATATACGCCACATTATTGATCCAGCCTTTCTTTTTCGCACCGTAGGGCCCGCCTTCATCTGTTACGCCGTAGCGTTCCCGGAGCTCCGGAGAAATCAGGGAAGTCATATAGCCCCGCACGGGGAGATTTCCGCTTGCGCGGAGGAGCCCTGTGATCCTCTCCCGGCGCCAGCCTTCCACCGGCTGGCCCAGAAGGCAGCCTCCGCAGCGCCCCAGCCAGCCTCCGTATATCCGGTCATACAATTCCTCTTCCGAAATATTGCATTCCGGCACCGGCGCCGCGGCG
>URRG01000317.1 GCA_900550095.1 uncultured Oscillospiraceae bacterium | reverse complement strand
GGCGGCGTAGTCAAAGGGCTGCACCCAGTGGGTCATCCGGGAGGGGAAGGAGTTTAACAGGATGATCCGGGCGGTCAGCGCCGGGTTTACAAAGTTCTGGCCGATGCCGCCGAACATCTGTTTTACTACTGCAATGGCCACCACGCCGCCGAAAGCGGCAATAAGGGGATTGATATCAGCAGGCAGGTTGTACGCTAAAAGCAGGCCGGTCACCACGGCGCTCAAATCCTGAACGGTGTTGGGCCGCTTCATCACCTTCCGGCATACGTATTCACAGAGCACGCAGGATAGGACGCTCACGGCGATAATCAGTAAAGCGTTCCAGCCGAAGAGGATGCAGGCTGCCGCGCCCGCGGGGATCAGCGCGATGATCACGTCCAGCATGATTTTTTGCGTGCTGGCGCCGCTGCGCATATGGGGAGAGGAAGATACGATCAGTTTTTTATCCATCACTTTTTCCCTGCCTTTCGGATCATAGCCTTTCCCATCCGGATGGCCTGCACCAAAGGCCGGCCGGCGGGACAGTTGTAAACGCAGGTTCCGCACTCCATACAGCACATGATCCCCAGCTTTTCAAGCTGCTCCGTATCCTTTAGCTCTGCGTATTTCTCCAGCAGAGTGGGGGAAAGGTGCATGGGACAGCCCGCCACACAGCGGCCGCAGCGTATACATTGGGTGGGCTCGGAGAGGAGGGAATCCTCCTCGGAGAAAGCCAGAATGCCGTTGTTCTGCTTCAGGATGGGGAGCTCGTCCGTCGTGACGGCCAGCCCCATCATAGGTCCGCCCATGAGGATTTTTCTGGGAGGCTTTTTATAGCCGCCGCAGAAAGAGATCGCCTCAGAGATTTTTGTTCCGATGGGTACGATCACATTCTTGGGATATTCCACTGCCGAACCGTCGATAGTCACCCGCTTGGAGACCAGAGGCATTCCTGTTTTCAGATAATGGGAGAGGAATGCGACGGAGGTTACGTTCATAACCAGACATCCCACATCCGCGGGCAGTTTCCCCATGGGGATGATCCGCCCGGTGCAGGCCTGCACCAGAACCTTCTCCGCTCCCTGGGGATACCGGGATTTCAGAGGCAGCACACGCACAACGTCCTCAGGGTCGTTTTGCTCGTTGTCCGCTATTTTCCGCAGAGTCTCGATCACATCGGGCTTGTTGTTTTCCACCGCGATGATGACCCGCTTCAGATGCAGCAGGTCCCGAAGGGCGTATACTCCTGAAAGCACTTCCCAGGAGTTTTCCAGGGCTTCCCGGTGATCGGCTGTTATGTAAGGCTCGCATTCAGCTACGTTGACGATAAGGGTGTCCAGTTGCTTGTCCTTGGGAACGTTCAGCTTCACATGGGCCGGAAATCCCGCGCCGCCCAGACCTACCAGGCCGGATTCGCGCACGGCCTTCACAAGCTCCTGCGGGGAATCGACCTCTGGGGGCCTGAGATCGGGGGAAGGCTTCATCTCTCCGTCGGAATCGATCACAACGGCCTCGGTGAACTGGCCCCCGGGCAGCATGACTTTGGCGATGCCGGCGACAGTGCCCGAAACGCTTGCATGGATGGGAGCGCTGACGTATGCCTCAGAATCGGCGATTTTCTGCCCTACCAAAACGGCGTCCCCTTTTTTTACGAGAGGCTTGCAGGGAGCTCCCGCATGCTGCTGCATAGGGATCGTCACCTGCGCCGGACACGGCATCACAGCCGTTTCCATCTGCGCCGTGTTCTTATGATGGGGAACATCTGCGCCGCCGTGGGTGTGGTAGGGCTTTTTCGGAAATGTAAGCTCCACTTTTGTTACCTCCATTTTAAGGCTTCTGCCGCCCCTGCGGCAGAGGGATCATATTGAGGACCGGCAGCATGACGCGGAGCACAAGGCCAGTCAATATGCCGGACAACATGCCGAAAAGGATGAGCCAAGGGATATAAAACGCCACTGCGGGCGAAGTCAGGAGCGCCGCCACGCAGAGCTGGGCCCCGTTGTGTGCAAGGGAACCGATGACGCCGACTCCGCACCAGCCGAAGACCGGGACCCTTCTTCGCACGATAAACCACATGAGGACTGTGCTGCAGATCCCGCCGGAAAGGCTCATGAGCATTGCGGCGGTTCCTCGTGTCATGCCGGCGAAAAGCCCCTTTATGAGCGCGATGCAAAGTGCGGGAAGGAGCCCCACAGACTGCGCCGCATACATGGTCGCCGTATTGGAGAGCCCCAGCTTGGCGCCCGGCGGCAGAACGGGGATGGGAGGAAGCAGATTTTCCAATGCTGCCAAAGCCAGGGCCAGGGCCCCCAGAATACCGGTAAAGGCCACCTTGGAGGCCGGCGTCTTCAGCTGAGGGCCGGAAGCTTTCTTATAGCCTTTTTGCATGGATCGAGATGGTTTCATAGAACCTCCTTAGCCGGTGATACCGTCGTAACCGTTTGCCGTTCCCTGGGTGGAAATAATGCGGATGGATATACGGGCGGGCAGGCAGACGGCGGCTTCCCCCGGCTTTGTGAGCTTCCCCGTGCGCACACAGGTTTGATCCGGGCAGCCGGAAGAAAGAAAGGAAACGGCTCCCGGCTCCAGAAGGATCTGCACGTCCGTTTCGCCGGAGAACCGGAGGATCTCCTCTTTTGGGATCTGCTCGAGAGGATACCGCCCGATTTCCACGCCCTGCCGTTCGATGACTGCTATGCCGCCGGAAAGAGAAAGAGAAGACCGCAGGAAAAAAAAGGCTGCCAGAAGCAGGCAAACGAGGATCAGCAAAAGATCGGCCCGGCGGAACAGCTTATTCCGCATAGGTGAATTCCTCCATAGCGATCCGGAAAGAATCTTTCAGGCCGGAGGTCACCTTCACCGTGCGGTCATCGCGGATAAAAACCCCTTCCGCGCCATACTGTTCCAAAAGCTTCAGGCCTTTTTCTTCCCCCAGCACAAAGCAGGCCGTGGAAAGGATGTCGCTCAGAGCTCCGCTCTCAGAGATCACCGTAACGGAGACAAGTCCGTTCGCGGCGGGCATCCCGGTTTTGGGATCCAAGAGATGGTGGTAGGTTTTCCCATCCTTTGTGAAGGTTTTTTCATAGGAGCCGGAGGTGGAGAGAAAGCCCCCATCCAAAGAAAGGGTACCCATAGCAGTCTCGCCGTCCTCTTCCGAATAAGGATTCCGCACGGCGATCTCCCAAGGGGAACCGTCGGGCTTTTGGCCGTATGTTCCCACGCTCCCCCCCACGGCGATGATTCCGCAGTTGATATTCGACTCCTTATAGACAGCGACAGCGGCGTCGCAGGCGGCTCCTTTTCCGGCGCTTCCCAGATCCACCGCCATATAATGATTGCGGAGGGAAGCGAGATTCTGCGTTTCATCTATCCGAAGGTTCGTATACTCTATGTAGGGAAGATAGGTTTCCAGATCCTGTTCAGAAGGGACTTGGGGATCCTCTCCGTCGAAATTCCACAGGCGGGAAACAGGCAGAATGGTGGGGTCATATGCGCCCTCGGAATCCTTTGCCACCTGCAGGCAAAGGGCAAGCAGCTCAGTAGTAGCCGGATCGATCTCCACCCATTCGGAGC
>URRG01000316.1 GCA_900550095.1 uncultured Oscillospiraceae bacterium | reverse complement strand
GCGGCGGGCTCCGTCCCGGCAGCCATACCGGCGTATTTCCGTGTATTCCACGCCACAGGATCCGTCCGGCCCAACCCGCCCGCTCCATATTTTCAGCCGGATGTAAAGGGCGATTCCTCTGCCCGCGGCCCGGCCTCCACGGCTCATTATACCCTTTCCCGCCGTGCAGGGCAACCCATGGGCCGGAATATCCCGGAAAAGACCTTTCTCATTTCTTGCCCGGAAACAGGAAAACGCCCCGGCGCCGAGTGCGCCGGGGTGTTCCTACAACCCCCTCCCCAAAATGGGGAAAACCTTTCAGGCCGGACAAAAGCCGGCTTACGTCATATCAGAGCGCCATACGATCCGCCAGGTTCCCGATGGTATCCATCCCTCAAGAAAACAACGGATCCCATCTACAATTACGGATCAGGCTGCAGAAAAATTCATATCAGACCGCTGGAGAAAACCGCGAACAGCGTCCCAAACCACCGCTCCGAACCGCGCCGCAAGAAGCATAATTTCCTATTGCGCTCTTACGCTCTTGCATACCGCCGTATTCCGACGGACGCCTATCTTCCTTCCGCGTCCCCAGACGCAAAAAGTTGGATTTTTATCCTGATCTTTATGCCTTTATAACAGCTACGTTGTTATACTACTTCTATTTTGTGGATTTGTAAAGGTACAGAAGGGAGGTTTTATGTAAAAAACTTCAAATACACAAAAAAGAGAAAGAAACTTACATTTTCTTTAGGTGTCAAAAGGCTTTATTTTTCCAGTACTTTTTGACACGCCTCTACAGCGGCTTCCTGCGCTTTCCGCCGGGAAAAAGAGCGGGCCGCTTACTCTAAACACAACGAGGTACGCATATATATGCGGGAGGCTTCTCCAGGCGGTCCCTGTTTCCCGGCCTGAACGGAAGGTTACAGAATTGGTACTATTATTTTACGGCTGTTTGCAGTATAATGAAAACATGCTATCAGGGATGTATCCAACGGTAAAAAGGATTTCCCAGCTGCGAATTGTATGCTCTAAAAAGGAGGATTTTTCATGAATATTTTTGAGACCATTTCCAATGGAATCACCAAAGCCGTAGGATTTGTCGCAGATAAGAATCATAAAGCCGCTCTTGTGAACCGGCTCCGCATTGTGATCAAAAATGAACGGGAAAACGCCTCCAGAGCATATGTGGCGCTGGGGAAATATTACTTGGAAAATCTGCGGGATCCTGAAAACGAGCTGACCGAGCGCCTCTGCCGTTCCGCGGAAGACAGCGAGGCGCGGATCCGCAAGGCTTTCGCCAAGCTGGATGAAATCGCCAGCGAGAGCGCCGCTTCTCAGGGCGCAGAAAGCTGCGAGGATTGCTCCGACGACTGCGGCTGCTGCCCATACGCCGCGGCAGAGGAAATCACTCCCTCAGAATTTTTTACCGGCGCCAAGAGAGCCCGCGTCCTGCCGGATTGGAAGGCGGAGGCCTGAACGCGAAGGCCGGTTTGATTCTGTACTGCGGATCGCGAATGCTGAAAAGGCTTTCGCAAAGAACGAAGTTCCGGGGAGAAATCCTGCGGCAAAGGAGCCGTATGGTTTTCTCCCCTTTCTGTCGCCGGTTTCCGGCGAATACCCTGGCCGGACCTCCTGCCTTTTCGCAGGGCCGGAAAGCGGGAAATCATTCCGTGCGCCGGGAAGCTGAAGAAATGGAGAACATACAGATGACGAGGAAAAAGAAAGTGCTTTTGGGAATGAGCGGCGGCGTAGACAGCTCTGCCGCAGCGCTTCTGCTTCTGGAACAGGGCTGCGAGGTGGAGGGCGTCACGCTGCGCCTGCGGCCGGACAGCGCAGCTGAGGCCGGGGCGGGCAAGCCCGAAGCCCACGGGGCCTCGGGCGATATCCGGGACGCCGCTCTGGTGGCCCGCGCCCTGGGGATCCCCCATTCGGTTCTGGATCTAAGGGAGGAATTCCAAACCAGGGTGATCCGCAATTTCGCGGAAGAATACGCCGCGGGCCGAACTCCCAACCCCTGCGCCGTATGCAACCGGCATATCAAATTCGGCGCTATGCTGGACTACGCCCTAAATCGCGGCTTCGATTATATCGCCACGGGCCATTACGCCCGCATCACCCGAGAGGAAACGGAACAGGGCCCGGGCCGCTGGCAGCTCAGAAGCGTCCCCTCCTCCAAGGATCAAAGCTATATGCTGTATTCCCTTTCCCAGGAACAGCTTTCCCATACGCTGCTTCCCCTGGCGGCATATACCAAAGAGGAGATCCGCAGGATCGCCGAAAGGGCTGGTCTTCCCGTGGCCAAAAAACCGGACAGCCAGGAAATCTGTTTCATCCCGGACAACGACTATATCCGCTTTCTGTCGGACTACACAGGACGGGAAGTCCCCGAAGGGGACTTCGTAACGGCTGAAGGGGCCGTCATCGGCCGGCATAAGGGGATCACCCATTATACCATAGGCCAGAGGAAGGGGCTTGGCGCCGCTTTTGGCCGCCCCATGTACGTGACCGCCATCCTGCCGGAGGAGAACCGGGTGGTCCTGGGGCCGGAGGGAAGCCAGTATTCCGCGTCTCTTCTTGCGCAGGATGTAAATTGGATAGCCTTCGCTTCCCCCGCCCCCGGGCAGACGCTTCACTGCGAAGCGCGGATCCGCTACCATGCTGCGCCCGCCCCCTGCACGGTGCGCGTCCTCCCCGGAGGGAAACTCCGGGCGGAATTCTCCGTCCCTCAGCGTTCGGTAACGCCGGGGCAGGCCGTGGTATTGTACGACGGCGACCTGGTGCTCGGCGGCGGCGTCATCTGCAGGGAAGAATAAATCTTCTCCGTCTCCCTGCGGAGCGCCGATGCCCGGTGCCTCCCTCCGGCTTTGCCCGAACGGTCCGCTCCTGCGCCCGGGATTTCCGGTCTGCCGCAGCCGTATCGTTATTTTCCTTTGCCCGCCTTATTCCGGTATTTCCAAGGCGCGGGTGATCTGATTTATATGCATAAAAAGAGCCTTTCCTTTTTATTTCACCTGTGCTATAGTGATATAGACGCAGTTTGCGATGAAAATGGACCGGCCTCTCCCGCGGATATGAGAGCGCCGCACGAATAGGAGGAACTCATGGAAAACGAAGGGATGCTTTTTGTGGCGATCTGTATGGGCTGCGCCGTCCTTTTTCTTGTAATGGGCCTTTTGGCCCGCAAAAAGCCGGAACCCGTGCAGTTTTGGTCCGGCTGGGAAGTGACGGAGAAAAACATCCGGGATGTTCCCGCTTATAACAGAGCCTATGGCCGCATCTGGATGGTCTATGCGCTGGCCTGGCTTCTGGCGGGGCTCACCCCTTTTATGGTCTCCGCCCCCTGTATCAGCGATGAAATTCCCCTTTTATAATTTTAAGAATGTTATTTACAAAATCCGTGGGTTTCGCAAAAATCTGAGGGAGGAATTCTTCTTTACAATGTAGGAATGGGCGGAGAATGGAGAACCCCTCGCTAGGCTTACCCCAGGGCAAGACCGTTTACAGGACATTTTTTCCTTCCCTTTGAACGTTCAAAATACTTAGATATTTTACCCTTTGTAGAGGATGGATCTGAGGGAGCGGTACCCCAAATTCCCCGCAA
>URRG01000315.1 GCA_900550095.1 uncultured Oscillospiraceae bacterium | reverse complement strand
CCCCTCATTTTGAGCTCAAGAATATCAAACGCCCGCTCGAAGTAAAGGAACTTATCCATAAACAGGTGGAAGAAATGAAAATCCAGCGCCGCGTCCGGGTCGGCGAGCTGATCGGGGACGGGGAAGCCGGGGACGATCCCTGCGACATGAAAGAAGCTTCAGAAGAGTATTCCTCGGCAGAGGACTAAAACGCCGCCTAAACCGAAAGAAGCCGCTGCTTCTTTCGGTTTTTGTCATTGCATGAAATATAGTAAAGCCGCACCGGCGGGCAAGGACAGTAGGGAAGCCGGACAGTTCCGGCGGCCGGCCAAAGGAGAGCGGAAGGAAAGCGCCCGTCTCCAAACGCATGGAATGGACCGGCGTATCCCCGTTTTTTCCCTGCTTTCCATCCTCCGGCGCCTCCGGTGTCTCAGAAAGGAGTTTTCCGCATGCAGTATATGCTTTACCATCACAGAGCGCAGTATTATGAAACCGATCAGATGGGGATCGTTCATCATTCCAACTATATCCGCTGGTTTGAGGAGGCCAGAGTGGATCTGATGGAGCAAATCGGTTTCGGCTACGCAAAAATGGAAAAACGCGGGATCGGGAGCCCTGTTCTTTCCGTCTCCTGCCAATACCGAAGCATGACGCATTTTTTCGACGATGTGATCGTCATGCCGAAGGTGGAAGCCTATACGGGCGTAAAGCTTTCCCTTTCCTACAGGGTGTTGGACGCCGCTTCCCGGGAGCTTCGGGCGGAGGGCGAAAGCAGCCATTGCTTTCTGAACCGCGAGGGGCGGCCCGTGTCTCTGAAACGAGCGCTTCCGGACGTCCACCTGTTGTTTTCCTCTGTAACCGGAAAGGATTTGGAAGGCCTGGAACTGCAGCGATCTTTATAAGTAATTCCGCTGTCATTGCATGATCCCGGATTGCAACAGCTTTGCAGCGGTATGAACAGGAGGCTGGCGGCGCCGCCCGGAACCGGCAATGCCGGTCATTGGGATCTGCTTTAGGTATTACCGGCCGCTTCGGTTTTGCCTGGATAAGCGGCCGGTCAAAGAAAAAAACGCAAAGCCTTTTTCATGCTGCATACCTTCGCCTATTCACGAATTTTTTCATTCCCTATTTTCCCCGCACCCAGCGCAGGAAGGTATCCTGCGCGATAGACAGCCTGACCGCCGCCTCTCGGGAGCTGATCCGCCTTGAAAGCCAATCCTCCCGCAGCGCATAAAATTCATCCGGAACCGGCTTTCGGGGCCGCCCGAAACGAACGCCCCTGGCCTTTGCCGCCGCTATGCCCTCCGCCTGCCTCTGCCGGATATTTTCCCTCTCAGCCTGCGCGACATACGAAAGAAGCTGCAGGACGATATCTGCGATCAGCGTACCCGTAAGATCTCTGTTTCTGCGCGTATCCAGAAGAGGCATATCCAAAACGACGATATCCGCCTGCTTCTCTTTGGTGACCACACGCCACTGTTCCAGGATTTCCACGTAGTTTCTGCCCAGTCTGTCTATACTTTTGACAACCAGGACATCCCCCTCCCGCAGCTTCTTTAAAAGCCGCCTGTACTGAGGCCGGTTGAAATCCTTGCCGCTGAGCTTATCCATATAAATCTTCTTCGGCGGGATCTGAAATTCCCGCAGGGCGATCAGCTGCCGTTCTTCATTTTGTTCCTTTGTGGATACGCGGACGTATCCATACATCTGACTTTCCATACACACTCGCCTCCGTTGTATTTCAACCCAAGCGGCGCCGCTTCTGCTATTGTACTCAAGAAAAGCAACAGACGGAATCATTCACGCAAAAAATTCGAAAATTTTTCACATTTTTTTACTGATTCCTTCAAAGGACCCACATACAGAAGAAACCCGGCAGACCAGTCAGGCCCTGCCGGGTTTCTTCCTTTTATGTGAATAAAAAGCACAAAACAATAGATTTTTATTCATATATTACAATCCTGCAAACAGCATGTTTTTCAGGCGGCGCGTCATAGGCGTAACGCCGGAATCTGTCCGCTGATACATCAGCAAAAAGGTTATGCCGTCCCGAGGGGAATTGAGAAAATACGGCCCCAGCCAGCCGTCCCACCCATATTCTCCGCGGCTTCCGTTGACGACCGCCAGACCGGGCTCTATGAGCACCCGCATCAAATTTCCGTAGGTATGGCCATTGAGCCCGGGCCAAAGATCAAAATCCGACTGCTGCGCACGATTCAGGCCGCAGGACGTCATATACTCCACCGTCCGCGGAGAGAGGATGCGCTTTCCCTCCAGTTCTCCTCCCCGCAGAAGCATCCTGCCGAAGCGGGCGTAATCGTCGATGGTAGTAAAAAGCCCGGCTCCGCCCGATTCAAAGGCGGGAGGTTCCGTACGTTCCCGGAAAATGCCGAGATGATGCCCCTCATACCGTCTGAGCCCCTCCGGCGTCTCCGTATACGCACGGGAAAGCCTTCCCTGCTTTTCGGCAGGCACATAAAAACCCGTATCCGGCATACAAAGAGGGGAAAAGAAAAACTCTTCAAGAAAATCCCCGAACCTTTTTCCAGAAGCCGCTTCCACCACGGCCCCCAGCACGTCGGCAGAGGTTCCGTACATCCAGCGCTCACCCGGATGAAAGGATAGGGGGCAGCTTCCCACGCGATCTGCAAACTCCCGGGTAGTCATGGGGTTATCTCCAAAAGAGCGGTTTTCCAGCTCTTGGAAAACTTTTCCGGCCTCCCGGGCCGGGCGGCTCTCTTCTCCGTTATAGGGCAGGCCGGAGGTCATGGAAAGGAGATCCCGCAGAGTGCACGCCCGGTGAACGGGCACGTCCACATCTCCCTCCGCTGCCCGCTGGTTCCGAAAACCGGGCAGATACCGGGAAACCGGATCCTGCAGGTCGATCTTCCCCATTTCAAACAGCTTCATGACGGCCGCCGCCGTTACAGGCTTGGACATAGAATACAGGCTGAAAATCGTATCCCGCTTTATAGGCTTTCTCTCTTCCAGGCTTGCAAAGCCCGTTTCAAAATAAGCCTCTTCTCTTCCGTCCCGGAACAATAGAAAATTCGCCCCGGCGATCTCGCCTTTTTCCACACACTGCCGCAGATGCTCTTCCATCCCGCGAAGATATGTCGATTCCATTTGTGCTGCAAACCTCCTCACAGCCACTTTTAAGCGTGGCCGCATTCCGTATGGCAGAAGGCGGAGCATTCTGCTTCCATATACGGTCTCCGAGCCTCGTCCATCCGTGAGCGGCCCCATCCTTCCTCAGGGCCGCTGAGAAACGCTGCAATCTCCCGTCTTCTGCCTATCTCTACAGTATCACATCCTCCTTTCAGACGCAAGCACCTTCTTTCACCGTAAAATCCTTATCATCCGCCTTTCTTTCTTGTGCTCAGCCAGAAAATATGGTACTCTATAGGCAAGGCCGGAAGGCCTTGCCGGAACCGGTATCAACAAAATCTACAGGAGGAACAAAAATGAAGCTCCATGTTTCTGAAAAACGCGGCGTTCCCATTGCGCCGGGAATGATCGGCCTGTTTTTCGAGGATATCAACTACGCAGCAGACGGCGGCCTCTATGCCGAGATGATCGAGAACCGCTCCTTCGAATTTGTGGAAGCC
>URRG01000314.1 GCA_900550095.1 uncultured Oscillospiraceae bacterium | reverse complement strand
GGTACCGGCCTTCGCCGCTCTTCGCGGGCGGAAAGCCCCCGGCATTCCGCCTGTCCGCTCAGACCCTCTCAGGGTTCGAGTCCCTTCGGACAAAAAACAAGAGCCGGTGTAAACACCAGCTCTTTTCTTGGGAAACATTGATAAAAAAGATACCACACAAACGCGAGTGAAAAGGCAAAACAAAAAACTGAGCCCGGAACGCGCGGACTCTCCACAGGGGGGGGGTGCTCCGCCGCATGCTTCTTCGCTAAAAACGTGTCAGCGACACGTTTTCTTAATGCTCAAGACCCCTCTCAGGGTTCGAATCCCTACTAGATAAAAACACAGCACCCATAAAAATGAGTGCTGTGTTTTCGGGAAGCGTTGACAAAAAGATATCCTGTTATTCGTAGAAATTAGTATTTAAACTCTAATCCCATAAGTTCCGCAACTTTATCTCTATTGTTTTCATACAGTTCTTTCCTGACGGTAATTATGCTTAGATTGTCATAACCTAATTTATGATATAGACGTAATGCTTCATTATTACGCGGAACAACGTCAAAACAGATCGATGTATAGCCTACGTGAGATTTTATAATTTCCTCAGCCACATGAATGGATTGAGTAGCAATACCCTTATTACGGTGATTTTTGTCCACATAAATATCTTCAATCCAAGCTACATTTCCCCCGCGATACCCAATATGCAAAAATCCTATAACAAATTGTTTGTATTTAATCAAATATAATTCATTAGAGGATTCCAACCAGTTTCCTAAAGTTTCCTCGGCTTCTGCATAACTGCTTTCAGTTAACTCGACTTTTTTATTTAAAAGAGAAGAATGGTAATTATAAAAATCTGCTATCCTTTTAACCGTATCATCTTTGAACTCCGGAGTATATGGTATCAATTTGATCATTTTATCTTATCCCCCCGTTTTATAAAATCCACAATATTTACCATTATAATTGTAGTAAATAAAAACCAAAAGAAGCCGGTTTTTATAAAAATTAAGATAAAACACAAAAGAAGTCGATCACTTTACAGTAATCGACTTCTTTTGACAATGGCGCGCCCGAAGGGACTCGAACCCCTGACCTTCTGATTCGTAGTCAGACACTCTATCCAGCTGAGCTACGAGCGCATTCTGTCGCCTCTCAGCAACGCATATCATTTTAGCATTGCCTGCGGATTTTGTCAATACCTTTTTCGCCGTGAAAACGAATTCCTGAACAAAAGAATGCGAAAATCAGGCGGAAAGAGCTTTTTTTGCGGGCCTCATGGTTTGGGAAAACAGAGAAAACAGCGAAAACAGCAAGGCGGCAAAACGGCAAAAAGAAAATAGAAAAGAAACATCGTTCTATTGACGGGCGCTCTGCGGCGGTCTTACCGTGCAGGAACGCAGAGAACGAGGGGGATAGAGGCCTGAAGCCAATGTTATGCAGACTGTGAAAGAAGGCCACATTTATAACGCACAAGCTCTTCTTCAAGCCCCAGGCAGGATGCGATCTCCGGAATGGTATAGCCGGCAAGCTCCCGGATTTTCTCATCCGGGCAGATCAGGTCCGCCGCAAAGCGGTTTGCTTCGATTTCCAGCTTGTTTACACAGAAAAAGGTTTTGCTTTCCAGAAAGGGGGTGTTGGCGTCCGGGTGCAGGACCGCATGCCCCAGCTCGTGAGCGCAGATAAAGAGCTGTTCTTCCCGGGGAACGGCCGCGTTGATATGAATGAATTTTTGACGGAAGCAGCGGTTGTAATATCCTTTGATCGTTCCAAGGGGTTCAAAAAGAACATAGATATTCTTTTGCCGGGCAATTTCAAAGGGATCCCGGCTGTCGTATTTTTTACACAGGGATTCTACCCGTTCCTTGATTGAAAACATACGCTGCAGTTGCCTCCTGACAGAGATGATCTGCCGTTTTTTACTTTTCCTGTTGATCGTTGTTGTATGCTTCATGCTGCGGGATCCTGCTCCCCTTTCGTCCGGTTTTATCCGGAAGCGGGCGGGCTTCTCCGCAGCGGGCCCGGTTACACGGAGCGCAGGACGCGTGTCTCAGGCCCTTCTGTTTATTAAGAGAGCGGTGAAGACAGGGGGCGCCTTCAGGGCTCTCTCCTGAATTTTTTCGGCGCATACTTTTTGGCGGAGTGCTTGGCGATCTCCATGCTGTTGCGCAGAGAGAGGATCAAAAGCTCTTTTGTATCGTCGTCCAGAGGGGCGCCGGAGAACATCAGGCCGCCCTGTTCGCCTTCCAGCTGGCTGAGCGTCTCCTGCAGGCGCTTTTCGATATCTCTTTCGTCCTTCTTGGAAAGAGAAGCCGTGGGGATTTTTCCCAGAAGATAATCGGTGGATACGCCGAAATAATTGGCTATTTTTCCCGCTTTCTCCAGATTCATGGTTTTCGCCCGGCCCTTGCGGAGCTCGGTCATCGTGCTGCGGCTGATCCCCAGATCGTCGCACATCTTGCTGCCTGTGATCCCCCTTTCCCTGCATAAAGATTCGATCATTTCGTATACTGTAGCCATTTTTACACCCCATACCTGTTTGTGAAATTTTTATTTTTGTATTTTATCTCTTGACATGTACATATAAATGTATTATTATAGGGATACAAGGTACAAAATAATAAATTGAATGTAATACAGCTACATAATAATACAAGATAATGTATTTGTCAATGCTATGGAATAAAAAATGTATGGGAAAATATGGAAATCAGTCTACGAGTATAGTATAGCGCAAAGTGTGTCCTATAAAACGGACAGAACTAGGACCGCTTATGGCGGATAACCGGAAAGGAGAGAGGAATCATGAAAGGGATTCAGGCAGCGGGGGGATATGCGCAGGCCGTGGAGGCGGCAGGGGGCCTTCGGACGCTTTCGCCGGAGCTATCCGGAAACAAGCGGCGGAGAAGGGCGGAGGCGTCCGAAAAAACGGCTGCGGTTTTCGGTCTGCACGCCGGGGGCATGTCCGGTCCCTTGGGCGATTCCGCCGCAAAGGACGGGAAAACTTCCCGGAGACGCAGGGACGTAGGGAGAGGCCAGGAGGAAAAGGTGGAATTCCTCTGCCGCTACCGGCAGGCGGATCAGCGTATCCAGCGGAAATGCGGGGAAATGTCCCTTTGGAGACAGCGGGCCCTGCAGATGACACCTGTATATTCGGAACTGCCGGGAGGCCGCGGGACGGGGGACCGGATTCAGACTGCTGTGGAACACATCTGTGAAATCGAGGAGGAGATCAACCGGGACATAGACGAGCTTGTGAAGCTCCGTACACAGGTGCAGGGAGCGATCCGCTCCGTAAAGGACCAGACGCTGGAGACCCTTCTGGAATACAGGTATATAGACGGGCTCACATGGGAGGAACTGGCGGAAAGGATGCATTACAGCTACCAGTGGGTGTGCAAGCTGCACGGAAAGGCGCTGACATGCGTCGCGCTTCCGGAGGATGTGGTAAGAACTGCAGAAACAGTTGATAGTAATTGATACGGCATCTGCGGTACACTATAAACTGGAAGCAGAGGGAAAGAAAGCCGGAAAACGAGAGGCCGGCTTTCTGCAGGCCCCGGCGCATTTGCGCCGAAAGGCCGAGCTGGGTACCCTGGCCGGCATTGAG
>URRG01000313.1 GCA_900550095.1 uncultured Oscillospiraceae bacterium | reverse complement strand
AGGAAGGCCTGCGGGCCTTCCTCCCCTTTTTTGCGCCCGCCGGCCGCTTTACACAGCCTTTCTCGCTTTACACAGATTTAACATAAGCGCGATTTTACATTTTACACAGGCGCCGTATACTGGAAACTGCAAAAGGAAAGCAAACAAAGAATCGAACAGAAAAGGAGAATCCTTATGAAACGCTTTTTCGCATGCTTACTGGCAGGGGCCATGATGCTCAGCTTTGCGGCCTGCAGCCAGGGAAACGGCTCCAGTTCCGGCACGGCTGATTCTTCCAGCGCGGGCGAAAGTTCCTCTGCGGAGAACAACGGAGCTTCCGGCGACCTCAGCGGCATCGTCAAGACCGGCGGCTCCACCTCTGTGGAAAAGGTAATGACCGCTCTGATCTACAAATTCCAGGAAAACAACCAGAACGTGACCGTCAACTATGAGATGAACGGATCCGGCGACGGCATCCAGGGCGTCATCGATGGGAAATATGAGATCGGCCACGCCAGCCGCGACCTGAAGGACGAGGAAAAATCCGAAGGCATCACAGGGACCGCCTACGCCATCGACGGCATCGCCCTTGTGGTCAACAATGAAAACACTGTTTCCAATCTGACGAAGGAGCAGGTAAAGGCCATCTATACCGGCGAGATCACCAACTGGAGCGAGGTAGGCGGTCCCGACGCCCCCATCACCGTCGTTATCCGTGAATCCGGCTCCGGAACCCGCACCGCCTTCGGCGAGATCACAGGCGTAGAGGACGAAGATCTTGTTTCCACTGCCACCGAGTGCAAGGATACAGGCGCCGTGCAGACCACCGTTTCCCAGAACGCCAACGCCATCGGCTATATGTCCTTCTCCGACCTGGACGCCAGCATGGTAAAGGCTGTGGAATTTGAAGGGACCGCTATCAGCACCGACACCCTGAAGGACGGCAGCTACACCCTCCAGCGCTCCTTCCTGATGGTGACCAAGGACGGCGCAGAGCTCTCTCCCGCCGCGCAGGCCTTTGTGGATTTCGTTCTCAGCGACGAAGGCCAGAAGCTGGTTTCCGACAACAAGCTGATCCCCATCAAATAATCTCCCCCCTGCACAGGATATGCAAAGGACCCGAAGAGGCGGCAACGCCGGCGAAAAGCCGGAAGCCGGGCTCGGCGGGTCCTGCGGCGTTGGCGCGGCGTGCGGCAAATCAGCAGAGCAGCAGAGCGGTAAAGCATAATAGCGTGCATGAAACGTGCTTACATACGGGAAGGCCACAGAAGTCCGCCGCGCCGTTCACAGCGGCAGGGGCCGGAGACGCGCGGAAGCCGTTCAGGCCGTTGCTGTCAGGTCTTTTTATTTAGAAATACAGAAAGCTCACAAAACGAATAAAGCGCAAGAAGCACAAAAAGCAGGGAGTCTTGCAGAAACACAGCGGAATCCGCGCAGGCCTCATGCAGGTACCGGCTGTACCTGCATACCTGCACGAAGCGGTAAAAACAATGAGAAAGGTGGAAGTGCGGTGGCAGAAAAGCGCAGCGCCGGCCCCTCTCCCCGGATCAAAAGTTCCATCCGGGGAGAGGCCAAAGCAAAAACAGTGACAGAGCGGGTTATGAACGGCATATTTTTTGTCTGCGGTATCCTGGCGGCCGTCAGCGTCGTTTTTATTTCCTTGTATATGATCTTTTCGGGCGGGCCCGCCATATTAAAAATCGGCGTGGGGGATTTCCTGCTGGGAGATATCTGGAACCCCAGCAACAATGAATTCGGCATTCTCCCCATGATCCTGGCCTCGATCCTGGCTACGGTGGTATCCGTGCTCATCGCCGTCCCCATCGGCGTGCTGGCGGCGGTGTTCCTTTCCCATATAGCGCCCAAGAAGCTGGCTTCTTTTGTGCGCCCCATGGTGGATCTTCTCTCCGGTATCCCGTCGGTAGTCTACGGCCTGCTGGGCGCCATTCTGATCGTGCCCATGGTTTTCCGGCTGCAGGAGGTCTTTTCCATGCCCACGGGAGGCTGTCTGCTGTCCGCCGTCATCGTGCTGGTCATCATGATCCTTCCCACCATTATCAGCGTCAGTGAAACGGCCCTCAGAGCCGTTCCAAAATCCTACTACGAGGCTTCCCTGGGCCTGGGGGGCTCCAAAATCCAGAGTATTTTCAAGGTCGTGGTGCCGGCTGCCAAAAGCGGCATCGTGGCCGGGATGGTCCTGGGGACTGGCCGCGCCATAGGCGAAACCATGGCCGTGATGATGGTGGCGGGGAACGCCGCGATCCTGCCGGAATTCTTAAAGCCCGTCCGCCTTTTGACGGTGAGCATCCCCTTCGAGTGGGCCTATTCCAGCGGCATCCACAGGGAAGCCCTCTTCGGGATCGGCCTGACGCTCTTCGTATTTATCATGATCATCAATTTCGCCCTGAACGGGATCCTGAAGAAGGGAGTGAAAAGCGCATGAGCGCCGATATCCGCACCGCCGCCCCCGGGGCCGAAAGCAACACAGCCGCAGCCGCCGTTTTTCCAAAAGGGCACCCGCGCCTGCGGTCCAGCACGTCTCTGATGAAAAAGAAACGCCGCCCGATGGATATGCTCCTGTATGGGCTGATCTACTTTTTCTCCGCGGCCATCCTGGCCATGGTGGTATATTTTATCGTCTATATTCTGTGGCAGGGCCTTCCCATGCTCACATGGGATTTCCTCTCCACCGCGCCCAATCCCCTTGAAGACACCATCGGCATCCTGCCCGCGATCATAAACACCGTTTACATCATACTTCTTTCTGTTCTCATTTCCGTCCCCCTGGGGGTGGGGGGCGCCATTTATCTCAATGAATACGCCAAAAACAGGGCTTTGATCCGCGTCATCGAATTCACTACGGAAACCCTCTCCGGCATCCCCTCCATTATTTTCGGCGTGTTCGGCTACGTGTTTTTCTGCACCACGCTGAACCTGAAGGTGTCGCTCCTCTCCGGCGCTCTCACCCTGACCCTCATGGTGCTTCCCACCATTGTGCGCACCATGCAGGAGGCCCTGAAGGCCGTTCCCAAAAGCTACCGGGAAGGGGCCGCCGGCCTGGGAGCCACGAAATGGCACACCATCCGCACCATCCTGCTTCCTTCCGCCATGCCGGGCCTTATCACCGCCGTCATCCTGGCCATAGGCCGCATCGTGGGGGAATCCGCCGCGCTGATCCTGGTCTCCGGCGGAAGCGCCGTTTATATGCCCCGGGGCAACCTGTTCGAGCAGTTTATGGGCAGCGGAGCCACCCTTTCCGTGGAGCTTTACCGCTACGCCTATTCCAGGGGCCTGAACAACGTAGGCTTCGGCATCGCGGCCGTCCTGCTCATCATTGTGCTGCTCCTGAATTTCACCACCCGTTTTATAAGCCGCAGGCTGGAAAAAAAGAAACAGTGACAGGGAGAACGCTGAACATGGAAAGAAACGAAAAAAACTGCAAATTCTATTCGCAGGATTTGAATCTGTATTATGGGGAAAACCACGCCCTCAAAGGCGTGAACCTGGATATCGAAGAAAAGCAGATCACCGCCCTCATCGGCCCCAGCGGCTGCGGAAAATCCACTTTTCTGAAGACCCTGAACCGGATGAACGACCTGGTGCTCAATGTAAAGATCACCGGCAAGGT